>NZ_JBQSYL010000028.1:0-59968 GCF_052379245.1 Glutamicibacter sp. AOP12-B1-11
ATGCTTTTCGGAAACAATCAGCTGCAGGATTTCCATGGCAGAGGCTGCCGGGGCGTGTCGCCAGAAACAGGCAATGAGCTTATGAGTCATGCCCCAACGCTGCTTGGCTTCATCAAGACCAGCACTGATTCCGGAAATCACGTCGGACAGTGTCAGCCCGCGTTCCAAATGTGCTTGGGGATCAAAGAACAGTTCAACGTGACGAACACCAGAATCGTGTGCTCGCTGCAGGTAGGCGCGAGTGATTTCATGGAAATCTTCGCTGGTGCGCAGCACGGCCATATTCGCGTAGAAAAGATCAAGGAAGGACTGAAGGTTGTTAAAATCGTACTGCTCCCGCAGCTCCTCCACCGACTGGTAGGGCAGAGCGATCCGATTCTTGGCGGCAAGGGCAAAAATCGTTTCGGGCTCTAACGAACCTTCCAAATGGATATGTAGTTCGGCTACAGGCAGTTTCAAGTCTTGTCCTTTCGGAAAATGAGCCAAAGTATGGCTGCTTCGGTCCGTCGCAGCATCGGCGCAAGGAAAATATGCAGTATCCGTGGCGGACAAACTCCACTCAAGTTGCTCTGGCCACGTACTAATTGACCTGCTAGCCGTTTCTAACGATACTCTCCAAACAGAACGCTGGGCCCAAGGCATGATGAGGTGGCGATCACCCAAGTGCTGGAAGGACCGGCTTAGCTGCCGGTTTGAGATTCACCAGAATTACCAGACCAGAGCCTAATGAGTTCCTGGCGAATTCGGTTGGGAGTGGTTCCCAACCTTTTGAAGGCTTTGGACGCGATGCCTTCGCTACCGCGAAGCAGCCCCAATAAGAGATGCTCGGTGTCGACCAAGTCATGGCCTAGCTCTTTGGCCTCGTGCAGCGATAGCCCTAAGAGCTTCTTTACATGCTTGGTGATCGGCAGCTCGCCAGTAATTCCGGACTTCTCGTTGCCTGCCAACGCGTTGACCTGCTCGCGCACATTTTCGTAGGAGATGTTCAGGGCCTCAAAAGTTTTGGCAGGAATACCATCAGGTTCTCGCACCAGAGCGAGCAGGAAATGCTCCGTGCCTAAATGGTCGTCGTTTCGAGCAGTGGCTTCTTGCTGTGCCAAGACAACGACAAGCCGTGCTCGATCGGTGAATTTCTCAAACATGTCGGCACGGTCCTTCCCACCTAGTACTTCGATGCTACGCGCTTCACGGATCATGTGAAGAGAAAATGCCGTGCAGATTTTCAACGACACAGCGTATTCGCGAGCACGGCTAGGGGCCTCTGCAACCGTATTGAGGACAGTTTTTGGTTAGCGATTTCCGCACACCAAGTCATCGGCACAGCCCGGACATTAATCTACGACCGGCTATGCCGGTCCCATAACCTGGTATACCTCAGGACTGGACGACCAGGCGCAGACGCACTTAGCTCGCCAGCAATGAGTGGACGTACGCGTACTTTTCCGCCAACCGGGTTCGTACCGCGTCCTCAAGCAGCGCAGTGCGTTCCGGGGAGGTATTGTCCGCGAGGTCGGCGTACTTGACCATGAGTCCGATGGGGTTTGCCCGGACCCGGGCACAATAATCTTCGATTTGTTCCCCTTCACGTTTGGTCACCGATTCGATGGCATCGATGACCCGCTGCGGGATCCCAGCAGACAGAAGATCCGAGGAAGTGACCGCGCAATCTTCAAGGACGTCGTGTAGCCAGGCCACTGCGACGGCCTCTTCGCTACCGCCTTGTTCACTAACGTTGGCCGCCACGCGAGCAGGATGCGTAATGTAATCCGCGCCTGACTTATCGTTTTGCCCTTCGTGGGCTCGACGTGCAATCGTTTCGGCCAATGCAGGCAAAGAAGACTCAGGCATAGCGCTCCTAGATCTTTTGAGATGACTCGTAATGGTCGAGAAGTTCGGCTTCCGCGGTGTCCAGGTAGCCCAGTAGGGTTTGGGCTGCTTCGTTCCGTTGGCCGGAGGCCAGCAATTCAACAAGTGCAGCGTTTCGTTCCACATAGTGCGAATGGAAATCTGGGGCATCACTCATCGAATGGAAGACCAAGCGCATTTTGGCGAGAATTCGGCCCATGAGTTCGAGCAAGTGAACGCTCCCGGTGGCTCGCACCACGGACTCATGAAAACGTTGATTGGCATCAGCCATGCCTGGAACGTCCTGCGCTTTGGCCGCGGCGCGCGCCTCGACGATCGCCTGGGCCAGTGCCGGGACATCCAAAGCGGGCCCCCACGCAAGCGCTGCGGGTTCGATGGTGCGACGCACCGCGTAGATCTCACGGATGTCTGCGGCACCCGGGGAAGACACGAACACTCCACGGTTTGGAATTCGCGTGATGATCAATTCACTGTCCAAGAGCGTGAACCCCTCGCGGAGGGTATTACGTGAGACTCCCAGCGCGTCGGCCAGCGCCTGCTCCGACAGCTTAGAGCCTGGCAACAGCCGCCCCTGGGCGATTTCTTGGCGCAACGTCGAGGCCACCCAGGTGCTGGTATGCGCATGGGTGGATCCGCTGCCCAGCGGAATCGAAGTGTAGATCTCGTTCACGCTCATTCCTCTAATCTAGCCAGTGCTTCGCAGAATCCCGCATTGGCTAAGCGATGCTTCCCAATGACTCACCACGATTAATTGCCTGTCCCGGGTTAAACGATGCCGCGGTGAAGACTCCATCGCGATGCGCGATGACCGGTGATTCCATTTTCATTGCTTCCAAGACTGCCACCGTCTGGCCTTTGGCCACCGGGGTTCCGTCCTCGACCGAGAAAGAGACCAGATTTCCGGACATGGGGGACAGCAGTGCGTCGGCGTCGACCACCGAAGCCTCGCCTCCGCCTGCCCCATCCGAGGCGGAACCACCGTGGCGGATGGCGTGCACCAGCGCGGCAGGCAGGCCCAACGCCATCGCCTTGCCGTCTAGATCGATGGTGAGCACTTCACGCTCACCGCCGACGGACGTGGTGGCGATTTCCTCGCTATTTGCCAGTTCCTCGGCGAAGTCCGATTCGATCCAAGTGGTGTAGACCTTAAAGCCTTGCTCGGCGGTGAAGTCTGGATGCTTGGCGACGGCCCGGTGGAAGGGCAAAACCGTGGGAACACCCTCGATGGTGAACTCCGCCAGAGCCACCTGGGCGCGGCGCAGAGCCTGCTCGCGAGTCGCACCATGCACGATCAGCTTAGCCATCAGCGAATCATATTGCCCGGGAATATTCGAGGTGCTGCGCACCCCGGCATCGACACGAATTCCGGAGCCGGTAGGGACCTCGAACCGGGTCACGGTCCCCGGGCCGGGCAGGAAACCACGGGCCGGATCTTCGGCGTTGATGCGGAATTCGAAGGCATGGCCTACCGGCTGCGGATCTTCCTTCAAAGACAGTTCTTTGCCCTCGGCGATCCGGAACTGTTCGATGACCAGGTCCACTCCGGCAGTCTCCTCGCTAACGGGATGCTCAACCTGCAAACGGGTATTAACTTCCAGGAAGGAGATGAGTCCGTCCGGCGCAACCAGGTATTCGACGGTTCCTGCGCCTACGTAGCCTGCCTCCCGGCATATGGCCTTGGCCGACTCGTGGATCTTGGCACGCTGCTCATCCGAGAGGAATGGGGCTGGCGCTTCTTCGACGAGTTTCTGGTGACGGCGCTGCAACGAGCAATCGCGAGTACCCACCACGATGACATTGCCGTGCGTATCGGCGAGAACCTGTGCCTCGACGTGGCGCGGCTTGTCCAGGAATCGCTCCACAAAGCACTCGCCGCGGCCGAAGGCGACGGTGGCTTCACGGACCGCCGATTCGAAGGCATCCTCGATTTCTTCCATGGTGCGCGCAACCTTCAACCCGCGTCCGCCGCCTCCGAACGCCGCCTTGATGGCTACCGGCACGCCATGCTTCTCGGCGAAGGCGCGCACCTCGGATGCGTCGGCCGCTGGTGCATCGGTACCGGGCACCAGCGGGGCACCGGCGCGTACCGCAATTTCGCGCGCCGTCACCTTATTGCCCAATAGCTCAATAGCTTCAGGGGTTGGGCCGATCCAGATCAGCCCGGCCTCGATGACTGCGCGGGCAAAGCCGGCGTTCTCCGAAAGGAACCCATAGCCCGGGTGGACCGCGTCGGCCCCGGAGCGTTTGGCAACGGCGATGATCTTGGAAATATCCAGATAGGTTTCGGCACTCGAAGTCCCACCCAGCGCGTAGGCTTCATCGGCCCGGCGCACATGCAGGGCATCCGCATCGGGATCGGAATAGACGGCAACCGATACCAAATTGGCGTCGGCTGCGGCGCGGGCAATACGAACAGCGATTTCGCCGCGGTTGGCGATCAAGACCTTTTTCATGCCTGGGATCCTTCGGTGCTTGGGGTGGATTCGGAAAGTTCAAAACGAAGCTGTGAGCCTGGCGGCAACTGTGCCGCGGCGGATAGATCCTCGGCGATGACCGTGGCGATCACCGGGTAACCGCCGGTGACCGGGTGATCGGCCAGGAACAGCACTGGCAATCCCGAGGGAGGTACCTGCAAGGAGCCGAGCGCGACACCTTCGCTGGAAAGCTCGCCGGAGCGAACGCGTTCAAGCGCGCTGGCGTCCCCTTCCGTACCCAGCCGCACGCCGATGCGGTTGGACTCGCTGGTGACCAGCCAGCGCTGGTCCAGTAGTTTCGGCAGTCCGGCGGGGCCGAACCAGTCATCGCGCGGGCCAGCCTGGACGCGCAGAACATAGCAGCCCTCGGCATCTGGCTGGGGCAGGGTGCTCGGTTCGCCCTGTCCCACGATTTGCAGGTTCTCCGGCAGCGATACCGGCAGGAAGCTTCCATCCATCAGTGGAGCCGGACCCACCCCGGAGAGCGTGTCGGTGGACAGCGAACCCAGAATTCGGGGCAGCTGGATCTTGCCTCGAATCGAAAGGTAGCTGCGCAATCCGTTCCCGGTGGGCTCCAGATCCAGGCGCTCGCCGTCCAGCAGGGCGAAGGGCGCGTCCATGCAAACCTCGCGTTCGGCACGGAGGTCGTCGCCGGCCGCCGGAGTGATGCACAGCCTTGCTTCGGCTCCGCACACCGCAAGGACCTGGTCGCCGTGGGCGAGCAGGCTCATCCGACCGGTCAGGTTTTCGATGCAGGCAGAATCGGCCGTATTTCCAACCAGCCGATTTGCCTGATGCAAGGAGGCGAGATCGGCGGCGCCGCTGGCCGGTACGCCGAGCCCGCCAAAGCCCTGCCGGCCGGTGTCCTGGAGCAGGCTCTGCAAACCCGAATCGAGAATGGCCAATCCGGCACCCGTTGGAGCTTCGGTTTCGGTAGCGGCCGAGGCCGCCGTTTTCACGGTCAGCGCTTGGCGTGAGGCAATAAACTGCACACGGTCCTGCGGGCGGATGAGCGCCGGATTTTCTCGACCCAGATCCCACAGCGCGACATTCGTATGGCCGATCAGCTGCCATCCGCCGGGGGACTGGCGTGGGTAAACGGCCGAGTACTCACCGGCGAGGGCCACGGAACCGGTGGGCACCTGGGTACGGGGGCTCTCGCGGCGGGGAACCTGCAGGTCGGTGTTTTCTCCCAGAAGATAGGCGAAACCGGGCGCGAATCCGCCGAACGCCGCACGCCACTGCTGGCCGGTATGCGCGTTGATAACTCCCTGGGCCCCAAGGCCGGTGAGCTCCCCGACGGTTTCCAGATCCGCACCGTCGTAATAGACCTCGATGGTGACAAGTTTGCCCGTAGTTGCCGCTGCCGTGTTCAATGTCAGCTTGGGCAACAGCTGCCTGGCCTGCCGGGCCTGTTCGACGTTTTCGAATTTCACCATGAGCGTCGCGGCGGCAGCTAGGACGTCGCGTTGCCCAGGCAACGGTTGGGCCTGCAACAGGGCGTCGAGGGAAAGGACGGATTCGAGATCATCCAATTCGACGAGCACATCGTGGCTTCCGGCGGCGTGTACCGCGGTGATGCTCATGCGAAGCTCTTGATCTGCACGCCGGCCGATTCAAGTCCGGCGCGGACCGCGGCCGCCATCGCGACCGATCCTGCGGTATCGCCGTGCACGCAGATCGACTCGGCTGGCATCAGGATAATCGAACCGTCCACCGCCTTGATGGTCCCCTCGGTGGCCAGGCGGATCATGTTTTCGGTGACCAGCACGGAGTCGTGGAGCACGGCGTTCGCCTCGCGGCGCGAGACCAGGGTGCCCTCGGGGGTGTAGTTGCGGTCTGCAAAGGCTTCGGCGACCGGACGCAGCCCGGCGGCCTCGGCCTTGGCCAGTGCCACCGAACCGGGCAAGAGCAGCACCGGAAGATCGTCGCCGAACGCTTTAATGGCGTCGATGACGGCTTGAGCGTGGACCTCATGGTGCACGATGGTGTTGTAGAGGGCGCCGTGCGGCTTGACGTACTTGATGCTGGATCCCGCAGCTCGGGCCAAGCTCTGCAGTGCGCCCAGCTGGTAGAGCACGTCATCGGCGAGTTCGGTAGCGGAGCAGTCGAGGAATCGACGACCGAACCCGGCAAGATCGCGATATCCGACATGTGCACCGATGGTGACGCCCGCGGAGACTGCAGCGCGGCAGGTCTGCGCAATGCCGGTGGGGTCCCCTGCATGGAAGCCGCAAGCTACGTTGGCCGAGGAGACGGATCTGAAAATGGCCGCATCGTCGCCCATAACCCAATTGCCAAAGGATTCGCCTACGTCGGAATTCAGGTCGATGCATGTCATTTGTGATCCCCGTCTCGCTGTGCCGTTTATCTAAGCATGCACCAAAAATAGAGATTGTTCAACAATCTTTTGACTGGATCGTAAATTTGCTGTGCGGGGCGGGGTGCGGCCGAAGTGAAGGCAATCGTTAAAAGAGCGCGGGGTTCCGCAGCCACTGGCTGCTGAACCCCGCGCAATTTTGCCCGCGCTTCGGGCAATCGTGGCTAGCCGCGCTTTTCAACCGTCACGAAGAGGGAAAGCACCACGCCGGCCGTGCCGAGCAACGCACCAACGATGAAGGCAGCGTGGGCGCCGGCAAACAAGGCTTCGGCAAGCTCGGCGCCCTCTTGGAGCTTGGCGTTTGAGAGCGCCGTCAGCACGGTGATGAAGATGGTGGTGCCGATGGCACCGCCGAGCTGCTGGCCGGTGTTGAAGATGGCCGAGCCGTGGCCGTAGAGGCGTGGATTCACCGAGGCCATGGCCGAAGACATCAAGCCGGTCATGAGCAGTGCCAGGCCAATCGAGAAGACGCTGTGACTGAGCATGAACATCCATAGCTCGGTCTCGGTGGTGACCGAAACGTACATCCACTGTCCCAGCGCGAGCATGATGGCACCGGGGATCAGCACCGGGCGTGGTCCGTGCCTGTCGTAGATGCGACCAAAGATGGGCGAAACGATGGCCTGGGCCAGGCCGCCCGGCAGCAGCATCATGCCGATTGCCAGGGAGCTGATGCCCTTGCCGGATTCGAGGATGATCGGAACCATCATGATCGAGCCGAGCAAGGTGCCGAAGGCGATCATGATCATCAGAATCGCGAAGGTGAAGGTTCGCGAGGTGAACGGGGTGAGGTTCAGCAATTCCTTGCCCTCGCGGGTCAAGCGAATCTGGCGCCTGATAAATAGGGCCAGGGAGACCAAGCCGATGGCGAAGGTTGCCACGGTGAGCAGCATGTTTTCGCTGGCCTTGTCGATGGTGGAGATTCCGTAAACCAGCAGACCGAATGCAAGCGCGGAAAGAATCACGGAGATCACGTCAACGGGAAGTTTGCGCGTATTCGAGGGAAGCTTGAGGAAGATGATGCCCAAGGCCAGGATGATCATCGATAGCGGGGCCATCAGGACGAAGATGTAGTGCCATCCCCAAGCATGGACGATCGCGCCGGATACGGTTGGGCCGACTGCCGGTCCGACGGAGATCACGATGGAGTTCAGGCCCATCACCGCGCCGCGCTTGTGCATTGGAATCAGCGTCAAGGTGGTGGTCATCAGCAACGGCAAAACGATCGCGGTACCAATAGCCTGGATGATTCGGGCGGCAAGCAAGACGGCAAAGCTCGGGGCGAAGATGGCGAGCAGCGTGCCGATGAAGAAGCTGGACAGCGCGAAGATGAACAGCGAGCGGGTGCTGAAACGCTGCAGCAGGAAGCCGGTGGTGGGAATGACCACGGACATGGTGAGCAGGAATCCGGTGGTGAGCCATTGGCCGGCCGCCGCCGAAATATTCATGTCGGACATGATTCCGGGCAACGCCACGGTCAGCACGGTCTCATTGAGGATCATCAGGAAGGCGGCAAGTGCCAGTGCGCCGATGATTCCGGTGAGCTGTTTCGTGGTCAGTTCGGGTTTCTCAGGCCGCGGAGGGGCGGACTCGGCCTTGATTTCGGTGCGCTCGGAAGTCACGGATTCCTCTTTCTAGGTGATGTCAACTTTCAAATTCTGTCACAGAGTGACAGAATTTCGTAAGAAGAACTGGCAGACTGTGACAGGAAATAAGTTTTCGCCGTGCGGTCATGGGACGATAAATGCACGCAGAATGACAGGGGGAGCGCAATGGGAATTCGTGACGAACGCAAAGCCGCGACCAAACGGGAGATTCAGGCCGCGACCCTCGACCTTGTCGAAAGCTTGGGGCTAGAGGCCATCACGGTGGCGCGGATCTCCGAACGCGTAGGGATCTCGGACCGCACCTTCTTCCGCTATTTCGATTCCAAGGAATCCGCTATAGTTCCGGGCCAGCGAGAACTGATCAACGCGCTCGTCGCCGCCGAAATGACCCCGGGAAGCTCCGCCGCAGAAATTTTTCACGCACTGCTCGAAGTGTGCCGCGGGCACTTCAGCGTTGAAGTCAGGCACCATGAATTCCGCAGGATCTCAAGGCTCATGCTGCAGGATCCGAAGCTGCTCATGATCGCCACGCGGCGTGAGCAGGAACTGGTCGTAGCGCTGAGCCAATCGTTGATTGACCGCGAGCTGCTGGATTCGATCCAAGCCCTGCTGCTTGCCGAAATGCTGGCGACTACCTGGCGCGTTGCGTGGCAATGTTTCGCCCATGAAGAACGGGCGGGAATTGATTCAAAGCCTGCTGAACTTTTTGAGAAGGCGGTACTGGGTCTGGCGCAAATCGCTTCATTGCCCGCTCCGAGCGCCGAAAAGACGCCATAGCCCGCTTTGAGTTATTGCGCATTAACTTAAATGTGACGAACTGCTCTACCGCCATTCATCCCGGCATTTCGGGGCTAAACGCTGTGCTGCCCGGGGAAATCTGGGCACCCAAAAGTGTGGTGCAGGCCAAAATCAGGTAAGTTTGGAACGTTGAGTTTAGGGCGGTTAGCCCGCTTCCGCACGACGTTCAGGGAGACGCCACACCTATGGCCAAGATTATTTACACCCACACCGACGAAGCCCCGATGCTGGCAACCCACTCGTTCCTGCCGATCGTGGAGGCCTTCGCGTCGACCGCCGGTGTTGAACTTGAGACCCGCGACATTTCGCTGGCAGGACGCATCATCGCCACCTTCCCGGACTACCTCGCCGAGGAACAGCGCATCTCCGATGCCCTGGCAGAGCTTGGCGATTTGGCCAAGACCCCAGAGGCAAACATCATCAAGCTGCCGAACATCTCGGCTTCCATCCCGCAGCTGAAGGTCGCCATCGCCGAGCTCCAGGCAGCCGGCTACGCGCTTCCGGATTACCCGGAAAACCCATCCTCGGATGAAGACACCGACGTCCGCGCACGCTACGACAAGCTCAAGGGCTCGGCAGTGAACCCTGTGCTGCGCGAAGGCAACTCGGACCGCCGCGCGCCGTTGAGCGTGAAGAACTACGCACGCAAGTACCCGCACTCCATGGGTGCCTGGGCAGCCGACTCGAAGACCAATGTCGCCACCATGGCCGCCGATGACTTCGCCTCGAACGAGAAGTCCGTCGTCATCGACAAGGACAAGAGCATCTCCATCCGCTTCGTGGGCGAAGACGGAGAAGTCAAGGTTCTGAAGAAGCCATTCAAGGTCCTCGAAGGCGAAGTCATCGACGGCACCGTCCTGCACGTGGCGGCACTGTCCGAATTCCTGAAGAACGCAGTGGCCCGCGCCAAGGAAGAAGGAGTGCTCTTCTCGGCACACCTGAAAGCCACCATGATGAAGGTTTCGGACCCAATCATCTTCGGCCACGTCGTCAAGGCGTACTTCGCCGAACTCTTCGAGACCTACGGCGACGAGCTGGCAGCAGCCGGCCTGAACCCGAACAACGGCCTGGCGGCCATCATCGCCGGACTGGACGAGCTCTCCGACGACGTGCGCGCCGGTGTGGAGAAGCTGATCGCCAAGGGACTTGAAGAGGGCCCAGCGGTTGCCATGGTCGATTCCGACAAGGGCATCACCAACCTGCATGTCCCTTCGGATGTGATCGTTGATGCTTCGATGCCAGCAATGATCCGCCTCGGCGGCAAGATGTGGGGCCCAGATGGCAAGGAAGCCGAGACTTTGGCAGTCCTGCCAGACTCCTCCTACTCGGGCGTCTTCCAGACCGTGATCGAGGATTGCCGTGCAAACGGCGCCTTTGACCCAACCACCATGGGCACCGTGCCAAACGTTGGCCTGATGGCTCAGAAGGCCGAAGAGTACGGCTCCCACGACAAGACCTTCGAACTGGCGGCCAACGGCCACGTCCAGATCCTGGACGAGAACGACGCGGTCCTCATCGAGCACCAGGTCTTCGCCGGTGACATCTGGCGTGCCTGCCAGACCAAGGACGTTGCCATCCGCGACTGGGTCAAGCTTGCCGTGAACCGTGCCCGCGCCTCGGCCACCCCGGCCGTATTCTGGCTGGATGAAAAGCGCGCGCACGACGCGGTGCTGATCACCAAGGTCAACGAGTACCTCAAGGATCTGGATACCGCCGGCCTGACCCTCGAGATCCTGGATCCGATTGCGGCCACCAAGTACACCATCGAACGTATCCGCCGTGGCGAGGACACCATTTCGGTGACCGGCAACGTGCTTCGCGACTACCTGACCGACCTGTTCCCAATTCTGGAACTGGGCACCTCGGCAAAGATGCTCTCGATCGTTCCGCTGCTTGCCGGCGGCGGGCTGTTCGAGACCGGTGCCGGTGGTTCGGCTCCAAAGCACGTCCAGCAGCTGGTGAACGAAAACCACCTGCGTTGGGATTCGCTCGGCGAGTTCCTGGCCCTGGCCGCTTCCTTCGAGCACCTGGCCACCACCAATGACAACGCCCGCGCTCAGGTGCTGGCTGACACCCTTGATGCCGCGACCGGCACCTTCCTGTTGGAAGACAAGTCGCCAAAGCGCAAGGTTGGCCAGCTGGACAACCGTGGCAGCCACTTCTACCTGGCTAAGTTCTGGGCAGAAGAACTGGCCAAGCAGGACAAGGACGCTCAGCTTGCTGAGGCCTTCTCCGCAGTTGCCAAGGCACTGGGCGAGAATGAGGAAGCAATCGTTTCCGAGCTTGCCGAGGTCCAGGGCAAGGCAGTGGATATCGCTGGTTACTACCGTCCGGACGAGGCCAAGACCTCAACCGTAATGCGTCCAAGCGCCACCCTGAACAAGACGCTGGAACTGCTGACCAAGTAGTCCTAGCCGGCCAAAAACCGTGGGCACCAACTCGAAAGAGTTGGTGCCCACGGTTTTAACCTGAAGTATCTGAACTCGTGCATAGAGTTTCCAGGATCAGCCTTCGACCGCGGCAATCGAGATGGTCACTTCGCTGGCGCGCAGCTGCTGAAGCTGGAATGAGACGGCCTCGGCGTAGTCAGGAAGCTCGATCTCTGCGTACCTGACCGGGCTCTCTGGCGAGCAAAGAATCTCCAGCTGGCCTCGATTGTTCTCGGTGCCGCCAGCCCAGGGGATGTGTGTTGCTTGGTCCTGACCGTTGCACCGGACCGCAATCGAATAGCGACCGCCGGCGATAGCGCGGCCGATGGAAATTTCTTGATTATTGTTCTGAACAACCGTAGATAATACGGCGATCTCATGGCCCTGCAAGGACGGCGGGGCATCGTCGTTCGATCCAGCTGGCCGTATGTCACCTGTGGCATCGCAAGCAGCCAGCTGCGTCGCCACGGCAAATGCCGCAGCCACGACTGCGAGAGGTCTTAGCTTCAATTTCATTCCTCGCTGAGTTGGTTTCGGAGCAAGCCCACGAGGGGCCGCTTATTAGCCTAGCCACTAAAAGTAAAACTACGGTAGAGAGCTCCGACGGTGTCCGACCGATTGAGCGGCGAACATACGTTGTCCAAGAAAGTAATGGTCTGTGCCTCCGAGCGCACGGGTTGATTGCCCGCTGGCACATGGCGAGTGAACGCTTCCTCCAAGGTGTTGGCCGACGCTGTGGCACACCACGCGTGTTGTTTCGCGTGGCTCCAACTGCCAGACTCTACCTATGCAAGAAGTCTGGGAACTAGTACATGCCGAACGCAAGGCACTGATCGATGACCTGTCCGTCCTGAGCCCGGAGCAGTGGGAGCGTCCATCGATGTGCTCGGGGTGGACGGTTCACGACGTCGCCGCTCATCTCGTGAACAACGCGCGCACCACCACCCCTGGGCTGCTGCTCGCCATGCTCCGGGCGCGCTTTGATTTCGACCGGCAAAACTCAAATGGAGTCGCCGCCGAAAAGGGCGCGACTCCGCAACTGACCTTGCAGCGGCTGCGCGAAGTAGCTGTGCGCAAGAGCGGGCCGCCGGCTCCGCTCGCCAGCCGACTCGTCGAAGAAGTCGCCCATGGCGAAGATATCCGCAGGCCCTTGGGGATCACCCGCAGCTATCCGGCGCAGGCCGTCACCGCGGCTATTCGCTACCAGACCCGGACGAGCCAGTCCTTTGGCGGCGCGAAGGAACTGGCCCAACGCGTCAGCCTCGTGGCCGAAGATGCGGGTGTCATCTTTGGCACCGGACCCGAAGTCCGCGGCCCGGCGCTAGAGCTGCTGATGATCGCCACCGCCCGCGAGGCGCGCGAGGGCAGCCTCTCCGGACCCGGCATCGAGTTGCTTTAGTCGGGCAATGGCTTCGGCGAGCTACAGCCCGCGCCCGGCCTCCCAGAGGTTATCCGCCGTACCTGCCAGCAAGGCATTCAGCGAGACCGCCTGGGCATCAGTGAACGAGGCAATGTAATCCACGATCGCTCGGGCCTGGCCCAAACGCTGCACCTCATCCGGTCCGGCCTGCAAGAAAAGCTCGGGGGAGTGCGCGCGCAATTGACGGTATTCGTCGGTAGCGGCTTCCACCGAATCAAGCAGCCGGCGCGGGGCACGCGCCGCATCCTCCGCGTCGTTGAGCCAACTATGGAAGCCCTCGGCCAAGGACCTGACGATGCGCGTCTGGCCACGCTGGTACACGGCCAAATCCGAGCGGTCCAGCACAAAGCGCGAGTGCACGAACTTCAGCACGCCCACATCGTGCCAGGCCTCCTTGGTGAGGCGGACGTGTCCGCTGCGGATCGTCGGATTGCGTTCCACCGTGACGGATTCCTGCAGCCGGTCGATCCAGCGCCGGGTGAAAGCGGTGACCGCCCGATCCGCCTCCAGGCCACCGTCATAAGGAACCGCCAGCAGCCCCTCGACCAGGTCATGGCCCACGCGTTGCACCGAGGCGCGGAAGGCCTCCGCGTCGGCGATCCACGGGTCCTTTGCAAAGGCGCGCCGCCAGGTGGATTCCAAGGCGTGGCCCGGCTTGCGCAGGTCGAGATCGGCCTGGCGCATGGCAGCTAGCTGCGCCGTTTGATCGAGCCAGGCACGGAACTCGGCCGAAACGGTGGTGTACTGCAAGATCCCTGCACGGTAGAAATCGTCGAGGTCGTGGACCGCGTAGGCGATATCGTCGGCGATATCCATCACGGAGCTTTCCAGGGTCTGCTGGAATTTGCCGATGGCGGGGAACACCGAGAGCACATCGCGCATTTCGGCGGCCTCGATGTCGTAGGCGGAGTACTTCAAGGCTCCCGCCGCCGGGTCGGTCCCCACCCCGCGGGGCAGCATTTCCGGGGCGAGCGGAGCCATAGTGCGCCATTCGTTGCGAGTCCACGGGTATTTCAGCACCGCGCCGCGTACGGCACGGGTCAGATTCATCCCGCGTGGTGTGGCATCGCAGCTATCCAGCGCGGTGAGGATGCGGAAGGTCTGCGCGTTGCCTTCGAAGCCGTCGGGCAACCCCAAGGTATTGCGGGCAACACGATCCAATTCCTGCTCACCCAAATGCCCGAATGGCGGGTGGCCCAAATCGTGGGCCGCGGCCGCCGCCTGCACGACCACGGGGTCGCAGCCGCCGAGCTCGGCGACGAGTTTTCGGGTTGGCTCATCTGCGGTGCGCAAGCGGATCGCGATGGTGCGGGCCACCGCGGAGACCTTCAAGGAGTGCGTCAACCGGTTGTGCACGGTGGTGCCCGAACCCGCCTGCGGAATCACCTGGGTCACCGCCGAGAGGCGCGAGAAGTACGGGGAGAATCGAATGCGCTCGATATCGATGCGGAACTCGTCCTCACCTGTACGGTTAGCCTCGTCGATCGCGCGTTCCCGGCCGCCGGTGTCATGGGTTTTCTGCCTGATATCCATCGTAGGAACCAGCCTAGGCGATCGGAACCCGGGGAGCAGGCAAGGAGAGAAAATTGGTGAGGCTAATTCTCCTGCAGTGCGCCGCGGACCACATGCAGCGGATCGTCTCCCGCGGCGAGGCGTTGGGCCTGTTCAACGGCCAGGTTCATGGCCAAGTCGATGAACATCAGGGTATTTCCGGCAATATGCGGGGTGATCAAGCAGTTCGGGGCCGACCACAAGGGGTGGGCAACGGGCAGCGGTTCGGGATCGGTGACATCCAATGCCGCGTGCAGCCGCTCGGACTGCAATTCGGCAAGCAGCGCGTCGGAGTCGAGAACCGGTCCGCGTCCCACATTTACCAGCAGGGCCTGATCCGGCATTTGGGCCAAGAACCCGGCATCGACGAGTCCGCGTGTCGACGGGGCATCGGGCAGGGCCACGATCACGACCTGTGCCTGAGGCAAAAGCTCTGGCAGCTCATCGATCCCATGGACCGGAGTGCCATTTGCCAGCTGCCGAGCACGGCTGGCCACCGCGAACACCTCCTTGGGTTTGAAGGGCAGCAGGCGTTGGTAGATTTCCTGTCCGACTCCGCCGAATCCCAACAGCAAGACGGTGGCTCCATGGAGCGTGCCGCCCCAGAGCGGATTCCAATCCCGCTTGAGCTGTTGAGCTCCTGCCGCGGGAAGCTCGCGCAGCGAAGCCAGAACCAAAGCCAGCGTGTGCTCGGCGGTGGCGTCTTCCACCGCCCCGCGGGAATTGCTCAAGCTGACGCCGGGAGCCAGATGCTCTAGGATCCATTCGTAGCCAAGGGAGAGCAGGTGCACGTGGCGCAGTCCTGGAATCTGCGCAACCCGTGCTCGCCGCTCGACTTGCAGCGGACGCTCGGTAATCAACATATCTGCTTCCGGCGCTGCTTCGTCCGAGTCGTTGAGGTGCCAGTAGATCGGAGTGATGCCAGGCAGATCCAGTTTCATTGCCAGCCGGCCATTGGGCACAAGCACTCGTAAAGTCAAAGGGTTTCCTCCCGAACTGGTCACACCGGCGACATATGTTTTTTGGTGCGAGCCTCGGAGCTTATTCTGCGCATCTTTGCCAAACCGTGCAAGTGCCTTGTCCTTGTGTGAAGCGCACGCTGATTAGGCGAATCAGGTGCTTCATGATGTTCTGCTGATTATCAAGATGTTAGAGTTTAGGCATGTCGCAGCCGGAAGAATACGTGAAAACATCCAACAAGTCCCAGGCGAATACCAGCTCGTCGATCTTCATGTATTTGGGATGCACGGTGATGGTTCTTGGTCTCGCCAGCCTCATTCTGGGCGGCGGAATCAGCGGCGGGCTGCTGCTGCTCTCCGGTGCCGTGCTGTACGTGGGAACCACCATCACCGAAGCAATCCGCACTAAATAGCATCGCCGGCCGTGTTGGCACCTCGGGGCCAAGGCGTTGCGGAAGATCCGGATGTGTCGTCCTGGCCTTGTAGTTCCGATAGGTACCGTTGGTAGTTCAGCGATCCTTATCTTGGGATACTCCGTGCGGAATCTTCCATAACCTGCGCGAGTATCGATTCGACGATTCTCAAATCTTCAGCAGGCTTTCGAACGATCTTGCCGCGCTTGTTGCCGAAGTCCGTGAAATCAATGATGACAAGCTTCAAGTCGTGCTCCGGAATAAGTTCTGCTTTGCGGGCATCGTAGATTCTGCGCTGTTCGCCGCGTCGTCGTCCGCTCGCCGTGATTTTGTCGTCGAAGAACGGCACGGATTCGGTGTGCTGCCTTTCGTGATATTCCACGACGACTCCTAGTTCAGCCCAGTAACCGTCCACCGGTAGCGGCTTGACTTTTCCATTCTTGGCCGACGGATCGCCGACGAGCCAAGGGAACGTTTGCTGGCCTGTCCGCTTTGCCGCCAGCACCTGGTCGCAGAGCTCGAGCACGTAGTGCTCGTCGCTGTCAGCGCGTTTGCTGAGCGTGGGTGCAGGCAGGTGCTTCGGCGGCGCTGGCACACGGTGCCTGCTGCACCACCCCAGCTCCCAGCCGAGTGAATCGTCGAAGTAGTCGGCGTAGGCAACGGGGAGATCAGCCAGGCTATGAACTTGGGACAAAAGCATCGCGTACCAGTCGGTATATTGCTTGTTTCCATTCTCCTTGCCGGTACTGCGCTGGAGTGACGGCATCGCCTCAAGAATTGCTTCCGCAACGCTCACATGGCCGACATCTTCGGGAAATTGGATGTCATTGTTGAAGACGTTCTGGCCAGAGGTGGAGTAGAGGCAACGCTCTTCGGCGTTATAGGGGTCGCCGAACTCATCCTCGAGGTTCCATTCCGTGACGTTGAAAATAACAATCCGCCAGGCCGTACCTGAGGCATTCATTCCGGGCAAAACACGCAGACCGTAGTAGCCCAAGCGGTGCAGCAGTCCAACGGCTTCAAGTATTCGCAGAGGAAGCTGAGAGTCCAATTGATATCCTTCGATCGCGGTTTACTAAATGCTGACATGTCCTACCGACAGTTGGGACTAACGCCGTTCGCTCAAGGACGCCTCGGCTCGATTACTTGAGAACCCGGAGAATCAGCCTAGGCGGCGGAACCGCACTAAGTAGCATCGTTGACCGTTTTGCGCATCGTGGACAGGGAGCTGGCCCCTCAGCCTTCGGTGTCGGTGGCTTCCAGCTCGGCCAGGAACTTGGCAAGCCGCGCGCTCCGGGTCTTCTCGGTCCGGGCAATCATCAGCTGGTGCAGGATGTGATAGCGCGGCTGGGACTTCAACGCGGCGAAATTCTTGGCAGCAAGCGGGGCGCGGTCCAGCGCATCTTGGAGATCTTGCGGCACCTGGGCGGTGGCTTGGCCTTGGTACGCGCGTTCCCACCGTCCATCGTCCTTCGCCTTTTGGATCTCCGCATACCCTCGCGGGCGCATGCGGCCTTGGTCGATCAGCTCCTGGGCATATCCAGTATTCTTCTCCGACCAGACAGAGGCCTTGCGCCGAGGGGTGTAGCGCTGGAGGAAAGTCGTCTCATCGCGCTTGCGACGAATGGCATCAATCCATCCGCTGCATAGCGCCTCGGGCAGGGCTTGGGTGACAGTCAGCGAAGTCGGAGTGGTAGTCCCTTTCTTCGCTACAACCAGCCATACGCCGTCGCTGGTCTCTTCGTGCTCATCGAGCCATGCCCGCCATGCGGCAACGTCGGGAAGAATCAAAGCATCGTCAGGATCCATGCCATCTATCCTGCCCCTAGTTGCTGATTGCCGCTAGGGATGCATCCGGCGCCAGGACAATTGCTCTGGACCGGTCCCTGCAATGGTGATTGTTTCCGTCCAGTGGTGGCCGGCACGCGGGTCAGAGATTGGCCCTATTTCCCGGCTCTGGAACGGCGAGACCCATCAGCCTCCGGCTGGTGCCGGGGCTGATGGGTTTTCGGCCTTCATGCAAGAACTTTGCTAGGACCTTCCGCAGCCGGGCGCTGAGACCCAGCATGCACCTTTAACCCGATCCGTGAATTGGCCGTCGCCAGCTCAGACGCGTGCGGCAACCAGCTCCTCGCGCAGGATGCCGGCTCCTGCGCTGAGCGCGCTCAGCTTGGCCAGTGAGACGTCGCGGGGGAACGGTGCCATGCCGCAGTTCGTGCTGGGCACCAGCTTGTCCGCGTCGACGAATTCAAGTGCATTGCGCAGCGTCTGCGCGACCTCTTCGGGGGTTTCCACCGTTTCACTGGCCACATCGATGGCGCCGAGCATGACCTTTTTGCCGCGCACCAGCTCAACGACCTCGAGCGGGACATTGGAGTGGTGGGACTCCAGGGAGATGGTGTTGATGGAGGAGGCCTGCAGCAGTGGGAAAGACTTCTCGTAGTGGCGCCACTGGGCGCCGAGAGTTGCCTTCCAATCGTTGTTCGCCTTGATCCCGTAGCCGAAGCAGATGTGCGCCACGGTCTCAGCTTTCAGCCCCTGGCAGGCGCGCTCCAGCGCGGCGACGCCCCAGTCCGCGACCTCGTCGAAGAACACGTTGAACGCCGGTTCGTCGAATTGGATGATGTCCACCCCGGCTGCTTCGAGTTCTCTGGCCTCCTGGTTGAGGATGGTCGCGAACTCCCAGGCCAGTTTCTCGCGGCTTCGGTAGTGCGCGTCATACAGCGTGTCGACCATGGTCATCGGGCCGGGAAGGGTCCACTTGATCTGGCGGTCGGTGCACGAGCGCAGGAACTTCGCGTCCTCAACGAACACCGGCTTCTCACGCCGCACCGCACCGACCACGGTCGGCACGCTCGCGTCGTAGCGGTTGCGGATGCGCACCGTTTCGCGCTTTTCAAAATCGACCCCGGTCAGGTGCTCGATGAAGGTGGTGACGAAGTGCTGGCGGGTCTGCTCGCCGTCGCTGATGATGTCGATGCCGCGCCGGGTCTGCTCCAGCACCGTTGCGCGCATGGCGTCCTGCTTGCCTTCGCGCAGCTGCGCGCCTTCCAGCTTCCAATCAGACCAGAGGGTTTCGGGCTTCGCCAGCCAGGAAGGCTTGGGCAGGCTGCCTACAATAGAGGTGGGAAGTAGCTTTGATGTCATCGTGTGTCTTTCGGTTCTCAGGCGACGGGAGCGGGGCAAGTGGCGGCCCACTGGTCCAGCAATTCGCGGTTCGGGGTGATGAAGTGCTCCGCGGTGTACTTGCCCTGCACTGCGCCGAGCCGGGTGCGCTCTTCGCGGTCGTAGGAGATCCTGGTCGGGGCGAAATCCTGTGCCCCCAAGCTTGGGCGATAGACGGCCGGTGCAGCGGAGTTTGCGTTGTAAATCTCGGGGCGGTAGATCTTCTGGAAGGTCTCCATGGTGGCGATGGTGCTGATCAGCTGCAGATTGGTGTAATCGTTGAGCAAGTCGCCACGGAAGTAGAACGCCAGCGGAGCGACGGCGCCCGGTGGCATGAAATAGCGCACGCGCAGCCCCATCTTGCCGAAGTACGCATCGGTCAGGGAGTTCTCATCCTGCTGGTATTCCAAGCCGAGGACCGGGTGGCTGTTGCCCGTGCGGTAGTAGGTTTTGGAAGTGGAGACGCTGATGCAGACCACGGGTAGTTGCGCAAAGCGCTGACGATAAGCCTGCGAATCCAGGAAGTGCTGGAAGAGCTGGCCATGAAGTTCGCCAAAATCTTCAGGCAATTTAGGGGCACCGGAGCCGTTGCCGGCCGCCGGAAGCACCACGCTGAAGTCGTAATCGCGCACATAGGAAGAGAAATTATTGCCCAGCATGCCGTGGCTGCGGGTGCTGGTGGCTCGGTCCACGATGGTGGTGTCTAAGACTTCAAGCAGCGGGAACTGCTCCGCTGCGTTCGCCGAGTCGAAGTGCACATTGGCGGAGATGATCTCCAGCTCGAGTTCATAACGATCGCCCTGAGGATTGTCCCAGTGAGCCAGGGAATTAAAGCGGCGGTTGATCATCGTCAGAGCGTTGCGCAGGTTCTCCTGGCGGTTTTCCCCGCGGGCCAGGTTGGCGAAGTTTGTCGTGACTCGTGAGCTCGCACAGGGGGTGTAGTCTTCGTCGAATTTGGTGGTGCTGATGCTGAAGGTGAACGCGTCTGCCATGGTGGCCTATCTGGTGCTCAGTGGCCTGGGCCGGCCGAAAGTAAGTCGATGCGTCCATCATGCAGTGAGATCGAGGATATCAGGTAACTCGATATAACTATGGATTCGTATAGACTCGCACTATGGTTCAGGGGACGAGTGGTTTGACACTGCAGCAGTTGCGCTATTTCATTGCGGTCGCCAGCGAGGGGTCGATCTCCGCGGCGGCTGACCTAATTTACGTCGCACAGCCGAGCATGTCGGCGGCGATGAAGGAGCTCGAAGCCCGCGTGGGACGCACCTTGCTGGTCCGCTCGGCCAGGGGAGTGACGCTCACCGCCGAGGGAGCAGAATTCCTTGGTTATGCCCGGCAGGTTCTGGAGCAGGTGGAGCTGCTTGAGCATCGCTACCTCGGGCGTCCCTCGGTCCGTCGCCTGCTCGGCGTCTCCACGCAGCACTATTCCTTCTCGGTGGATGCCTTTGTCAGGATGGTTCAGGCCAGCGGGGCCGAGGAATATCAATTCTCGCTGCGCGAGACCCGCACCGAACAGATCATCGAGGACGTGCGCACCCTGCGCAGCGACATCGGCATCCTCTATCGCAACGACTTCAACCGGAAGGTCATCGACAAGCTGCTGCGCGAGTCCCGGCTCGTATTCCACCCCCTGTTCCTCGCCGATCCGCACATCTTCATTTCGCGCAGCAACCCGCTGGCCTCCCGGGCGCGGGTGACGCTCGAGGACCTCGAAGACCTGCCGCGCTTGACCTTCGACCAGGGTGCGAACAACTCGTTCTACTTCGCCGAGGAAGTGCTCTCCACCAGCTCCAGCAAGCGCGAAATCCAGGTTTCGGACCGCGCGACCATCTTCAACCTGATGATCGGCCTGGGCGGGTACACCATCTCCACGGGCATCATCAGCGACGAGCTGGACCCGTCCATCGTCGCCATCCCGCTGGATGTCGATGAGCGCATCGAGATCGGCTGGATCGACCATGCAGCGATTCCGCTGACCGAGCAAGCGCGGCGCTATCTGGACGAGGTGCGCTCGGTCGTCTCAAGCTTCGGAGTTGAGGTCCTGGACTGAATCCCCGGCCCCCAAGACGTAACACCGTGTCATTTGGCGGACCGTCGGCGACATAATAGTTGCGCAAAACCCTGGTTCTTCAAGGATTCTGGCGGTTGCCGCGCGTCACAAAGGGACTGCGGGCCGGGCCCCATTACGGGACTGGCGCGGGATGTGAAGCCAGGTGCCCCTGTATGAAGCGCGGGCGTGGGCGTCGTTTGCGCCGCCGGATGCCGATGTCCAACCATGGAAGAACAACAACCCATCAAGAGCGACCGAGAGATCTGGCTCGTAGACGTCGCAGCAACCATCGGGAAACCGAAAGGTGCTAATGCCAGGAACGATGGAGCAGTTCCGAACGTGCCATAAGGCGCCATGCTTCGTACCGTTGTGGCCTCAGGGCGGCCGAGGGGCGGTACGACGCCGGGTGTTCGGTGCACTCTCTCGTGGATCAGAAACGAGAAGGAGCTATGAGCCAACGCCAAGGAACCGACGCGGTCCATGCAGGGTATCGTCCGAGCGGAGATTTCCGCCCGATGCTGCCGCCACTGCACAATTGCGCAGCGTACCAGTTCGAATCGCACGCAGAAGCGATCGAAAAATTCGCGTTGCGCCAGGCCGGCTTCACTTATTCACGCACCGGCAACCCCACCGTGGCCATCCTGGAACAGCGGGTGGCCGCCCTTGAAGGCGGAGCCCAAGCGGTAGCCACCGCCTCGGGGCAGTCGGCCGTTGCACTCTCGCTGCTTGCCCTGACCCAGGGTCCTAAGCACATCGTGGTTTCCTCCTCGCTGTACGGCGGCACCGTGGACCTGTTCACCGACACCTTTGCCGACTTCGGCATCCGGGTCAGCTTTGTCGACCAGGCCGACCCCGCAGCTTGGGCCGGGGCCATCGAAGAAGACACCCGGGCGTTCTTCCTGGAGTCCGTCTCCAACCCGCTGTGCACCGTGGCGGACCTGCCCGCCATCTCGGCGATCGGGCACGAGCACAACATTCCGGTGGTCGTCGACAATACGCTGGCCACCCCGCTGAATATTCGCCCGCTGGATTTTGGCGCCGACATTGTGGTGCACTCGGCCACCAAGGGACTAGCCGGACACGGCTCGGTGCTCGGCGGCGTGGTCGTGGATTCGGGGAAGTTCGATTTCTCGGATTCCACCCGCTGGCCGCAAATCGCCGCCCCGCGAGTGCGGCTGAACAATGCCTCGCTGCTTGAACGCCACGGATCGGCCGCCTACGCCATGCTGGTCCGCTCCAAATTCCTGCACGACCTGGGGCCGGCCTTGGCCCCGGCCAGCGCCCAAGGCATTCTGACCGGCATCGAAACCTTGCCGGTACGTGCCGCACACGTGCAGCGCAGCGTGAGCACCCTGATCCAGGAACTTGCAGATCACCCGGGCATTGCGGCCATCCACCACCCTTCGCTGCCGGCCCACCCGAGCCACGAGCTGGCCAAAAAGCTCACGCCCAAGGGCACCGGTTGCGTGCTGGCCATCGAACTGGCCCACCCCTCGCTGGTGTCCCCGGTGATCGACGGGCTGCAGCTGATTTCCCTGGCCGCAAATGTGGGCGATACCCGCACCATGGTCGCCCACCCGGCCACCATGACGCACTGCCGGCTCTCCGCGGAGCAACTTCTCGCCGCGGGCCTGAACACCTCCACCCTGCGCCTTTCGGTGGGGCTTGAAGACCCCGCCGATCTGCTCGCCGACCTCACCCAAGCGCTGGACAGCGCACTAAACCGGGCCCTGGCCCCGCAAACCCAAGGAGCATCATGAGCGGCTTCAACACCCTCGCCGTCCACGCCGGCCAGCATAAAGACCCGCACACCGGAGCCGTGGTCCCACCGATCTACCAAACCAGCACGTTCATCCAGGACGGAATCAACGTCTTGCGCTCCGGGCACGAATACTCCCGCGGCTCGAACCCGACCCGCGATGGCTTCGAAGCGCAGCTCACCGCCCTGGAAGGCGGAGCCGCGGGGTTCGCCTTCGCCTCGGGCATCGCCGCCGAAGACGCGCTGCTGCGTGCGGTGCTTGAACCGGGCGACCACATCATCCTGGGCGCCGACGGCTACGGCGGCACCAACCGGCTGATCTCCAAATTGCACAGCAAATGGGGCATCACCTCTTCCGCGGTGGATATCACCAACCTGGACTCGGTGCGCGCAGCGGTGCGCCCGAACACCGCGCTGCTTTGGGTGGAGACTCCCTCCAACCCGCTGCTGGGCATCGCCGATCTTGCCGGCTGGGCGGACATCGCCCGCGAGCACGGCGCCCTGCTGGTGGTGGACAACACCTTCGCCACTCCCTACCTGCAGCGGCCTTTGGACTTCGGGGCCCACGCGGTGGTCCACTCCACCACCAAGTACATCGGGGGACACTCGGATGTGCTCGGCGGGGCGGTGATCGTCGCCGATCACCTCTTCCGTGGCCAGCCGCTGGCCGAAGCCGTCGGCTTCCAGCAATTCGCCGGCGGCGCGGTGGCCGGCCCGCAGGATTCCTACCTGGCCGCACGCGGCCTGAAGACCTTGGGACTGCGCATGGAACGCCACTGCGCCTCCGCAGCTAAGCTGGCACGCTGGCTTGATGACCAGCCTGAGGTGACGCGGGTCTATTACCCCGGGTTGGAATCCCATCCCGGCCATGAGCTTGCGGCGCGCCAGCAGCGTGGTTTTGGCGGCATCGTCTCGTTGCAGCTCACCGACGAACCCGCCGCGCGCGCTTTCGCCGAATCCATGGAGTACTTCCAGCTCTCGGTTTCCCTGGGCGGGGTGGAATCCCTGGTCTGCTACCCGCGCGAAATGACCCATGCCTCGCTGATCGGCACCGAGCTGGAAATCCCGGCCAACCTGGTCCGCCTTTCGGTGGGCATCGAGGAACCCGAGGACCTCATCGCGGATCTTTCCCTCGGGTTGGCCGCCGCGCGTAACGTCGCCGGCCCGGCACGCACCACTTGTCCACAGCCGGCGAGGGAACCCGCACTGCAGCTTTAGCCGCCGCGCACACTGGGGCCATGGACAACTCCCGCAGCACCGCAGAGGCCCTGGGCCAGCTGGCCCGGGGCCTGGCGCTGATGACCGCCGCGACGCAGGCCATCGCCGCCGAGACGCCCGCCCCGGGGCACGCCGCCTACTTCGCCTGGCTCACCGAGCGGGCCGCCGCGGCCGTGGCCCACGCGCAGATCCATGCGGCCGACGCACTGCGCCGCAGCGGAGCGCACAAGCTGGACCAGCAGTCCCTCCAGAAGATTTCCGACGCCGGCTCGCAGACGGCACCCGAAGAGCTCGACGCACTGCACGGGCAGACCACCACCGGCCGGACGCAGTTCAAGGCGACCGCGGAGCTGCTGCACGGCTGGCTGGGCGTGCCCGCAACCACCGCGCGGGAACGCCTGGTGCAGGCCGATTGCCTGATCGCCGGGGTCGACGAAGCCGGGCAACGCCTCGACCCCTGGCTGCCGCAACTGGCAGAGCAGTTCGCCGATCCCGCCGCCGATCCGCGCCTGGTCGTGGGGACGGCGAAGAAGATCCACGCGGCCCGCAACGATCTGGGCCAAGGAGCCGAGGGCGAGGCCGCCAAAGCGCGGCTGCAGGCCGAAGCGGTGAGCTTTATCAAGAACGAACCGGAAACCGCGCGCAAGCATGTGGCGGATCTGGTCGCGCAGGTGAAGGCCGGGAAGCGGCCGATGAAGGCGCTGCTGGCGGAAATCGGCTTTTTCAAGCTCGGGGTGCGCAACGGGCTGGTGGAGTACTTGCTGCGCGTGCTGCCTGCGCAGGCGGCGCAGATCGAAGCGTTCCAGCAGGCGCTGAACAATCCGAAGACGATCGCGGGCAACCGGGAGGCGTTGAAGGATTTGGATGCCGAGCTGACCGGGGAGCCAGGCAGCTCGTGGGACGACTCGGATTCGATGCCCGGCTGGGCCAAAGGCGACGCGGATGCCGAGAACGTCGAAAACCGCCCAGCGCATGCCGAGCCCGGCAACGACGCCACCGAGCCCGCGGAAAACGACGAGCCAGGCAACGCCGTGGAGCGCGGCAGCGCAGCCCAGGATGAAGAACCGGCGGCTCCGGCGGCGGAAGCCGAAAGCCGCCCAGCGGATCTGCCCGGCGGCTGTCCTGCAGCGCCGGCGCTCCCGGGCACCGATGCGCCGCGGTTCTCGACCCCGGTGGCGCAGAGCCGCGATGCCGAGGACCTTCCCGATTCCGCGGTTGACCCGCCAGATCTTGCCCGTGCCGGCCCTGAGGCGCAGGCGCCGTGGGAAGAGCTGCGGCCCGAACGCCGGTATCTGATCGGCTTCATGGCGCTGCTGATGGCCGACCGCACCGGTTCGGGTGGTTCGAAGGGGAAGCGGCCGGGACTGGTCGCCCCGCAGGTGAGCATCATCTTGGACTACGAGAAGATGCGCGAGCGCGGCAAGGATTTCGCCGTAACCTCCTCGGGCATCGAGTTGTCGGCAGGCGAAACCCGGGCGGCGTTATGCAACGCGGGAGTGTACCCGTTGGTGCTCAACGGCAAGAGCCTGCCATTGGACTTGGGACGCACCCAGCGGTTGTTTTCCAAGGCTCAGGGCCGGGCGATACGCGCCGCCTATCGGGGGTGCGCCTATCCTGGATGCAGCATGCCCGCCGAGCGGTGCGAGCTGGATCATCTGGACGCCTGGGAGAAGGGCGGAGCCACGGATGTGGAATCCTCGGAGTTGGGCTGCTCGGTGCACCATATCGAGCGGCACTGCGGATTGTTCCACGCGGTGAAGATCAAGGGGTGCCGGCCAATGGTGCTGCTCTCCAAGGAGCTGGATCCACAACAGCGCCTGCGGGTCAATACGTTTTTCATGACGCCTTCGGAGGCCTTGGAAGCCGAGGAGCTGGCGCAGCGGATGACGCGGTTGTGGCGCGCGGGGCAGCTGGACGTGGAAATCGTCGATCCCTGACCGCCTGCGCTTGATCGAATTGCCGTCACAATTGGCGCAACGATGATCGATTTGCCAAGATTATCCCATGTCTTCTGATCTTCCTGTTCACTCCGCGCCCGAAAAGGCCGGCGAGGAACGCAGCGCCAAAGTTGCGGTCACCCTCTTCCCGCTGCTGGTGCTGGCCGGCGGCGCGCTCGCACTGCTCACCCCCGAAACCTTCTCCGGCTTCTCCAAGCTGATCAATCCGCTGCTGATGGTCATCATGTTCGGCATGGGGCTCACGCTCACCTTGCCCGATTTTGCCCTCGTGGTGCGCAGGCCACTGCCGGTGCTCCTCGGAGTCATCGCCCAATTCGTCATCATGCCGCTGCTGGGCCTGGGCATCGCCATGGCGTTGGCGCTGCCGCCGGCGCTGGCCGCCGGCGTCATCCTGGTCGGTTGCGCCCCGGGCGGCACCGCCTCGAATGTGGTCACCTACCTGGCCAAGGGCGACGTGGCCCTCTCGGTGACGATGACCTCGGTCTCGACGCTGCTCGCGCCGATCTTCACCCCGCTGCTGGCCCTGTGGCTCGCCGGGCAATACCTGCCGGTGGCCGCGGGAACCATGGCGCTGTCCATTGTGCAGATCGTGCTCATTCCGGTGGTCCTGGGCCTCGTCTTGCGCACGATCCTGCCGCGCCTGGTCAACATGGTGCTGCCGGCCCTGCCGTGGGTTTCGGTCATCGCGATCACCTTCGTGGTGGTCATCGTGGTGGCTGGCAGCTCGGCGGCCATCTTCAGCGCGGGCCTGCTGATCCTGCTCGCGGTGATCCTGCACAACGCCGGGGGCATCGCCCTGGGCTATGGCACCGCGAAGCTGTTCAAGCAGCCGATCGCGAGCCGCCGCACCATGGCCGTGGAGATCGGCATGCAGAACTCCGGCCTCGCCTCGGGGCTGGCCAAGGACTTCTTCACCCCCGAGGCGGCGCTTCCCGGCGCGGTCTTCTCCGTCTGGCACAACCTCTCCGGCGCGCTCATTGCCGCCTACTGGCGGCGCAGCAGCGCCAAAAATGACCAGCTGGCCACCGCGGAACAGCCCCTCAACTAGCCGCACGGCTGCACCACGCAAAAAGCGCCGGCCTCACGTTGAAATTCAGCGTGGGGCCGGCGCTTTTGTGCCGCAGAGCTTTGACGCGACCGGAGCTCAGCGCGTCACCAGATCGTTCGGGTAGACGACCCCTGCAGACTCGCGGATCGTATCGAAGAGCTCCATGGTTTTCACCGAGTGCTCCCAGGGCATCGTGGGCGACTGGGTGAGCCCCTGCTGGATGCAGCGGGTCGCCTCGCGGAATTCGTATCCGTAGTTCTCGCCTACCGCCTCGAACTCTTCTACGCGGGGCGGGCCATCGGTGGGGTGGATGAATAATTTGCTCGCGTTGTACAGCGGCGCGTTCGTGGCCAGCCATCCGCCGGTGCCGGTGACTCGCGCCTGCTGCGGGGCGCCCCCGTTGAGCGTCAGCAGCAACTGGGCATGCTTGCCACCGGCGTATGAGAGGTTCATCGCGGTCTGCGTATCCACGCCGTCCCGATTGAGCTGAGCTACCGCGTGCACCGACTCGGGGAAGCCGAGGGCGCCGATGGCCCAGGTCAGCGGGTACACGCCCAGATCCAGCAGGGCCCCGCCGCCGGCCTTCGGGTCGAAGAGGCGCGAGGCCGGATCATAGGCGGCGTGGAACCCCAGATCCGCCTGCACCCAGGTGACCTCGCCCAGTTCCCCCGATGCGAGGATCGCCAGGGCCCGGGCGAATGCCGGAGTGAAGCGTGCCCAGAGCGCTTCCATCAGGAACAGCGAACGTTCGGCCGCGAATTCCACCAGCGTGCGCGCCTCGGATGCGTTGATGGTCAGCGACTTCTCGCAGACCACATGCTTGCCGGCCGCCAGCGCAGCCATGGCGATCTCATAATGCTGCCCATGCGGGGTCGCGATGTAGACGACCTCCACCTGCTCGTCCGCGAACAGCTCCTGATAGGACCCGTAGGCCCGATCAATGCCGTGCTTGTCGGCGAATTCCCGCGCCTTGGCCGTATTCCGCGAGGACACCGCGCAGACTTGCGCGTCGGCTAGAGCCTGCAGGTCTCCGATCACCTTGGAGACGATCCGCCCGGTGGACACCACGCCCCAGTTCAACGTCCGTCCGGTGGCCTCGGCGGCCGGCGGAGCCGAGGGCTGTGCGGTGGGCGGCGTGCGGATATGCGAGGTCATCGGCGGTGTCCTTGTACTGGGAGTCGAGAATCGGCGGGGCGGTCAGGAACCGTTGGCGGCCAGGTGCTTGGCGGCGAGCACCAGGTAGTGCTCGGCGTTCACGTTCAGGCTGGCGACCTCTTCCGCGGTCAGTTCGCGGCGCACCTTCGCCGGAACCCCGGCCACCAGCGAGCGCGGCGGCACCTGCGTGCCCTCAAGCACCAGGGCCCCGGCCGCCACCAGCGACTGCTCGCCGATGACCGCGCCGTTCATGATCGTCGCGCTCATCCCGACCAGACAGCCATCGCCCACGGTGGCGCCGTGCACCACCGCGCTGTGGCCGACGGATACCGCGTCCCCGAGCGTGCAGGGGAACCCCGCATCGGCATGCAATACGACGTTGTCCTGCAGATTGGTGCCCGTGCCCACCCGGATCGGGGCCGAATCGCCGCGCACCGAGACACCGTAGAAGGCGCTGGCGCGATCTGCCAGGTGCACGTCGGCGCTCAGCGTCGCGGTCGGGGCAAGGAAAACTTCGGCGCCCACGGTAGGGGTAACGCCGTCAATGGTAATGATGTGAGCCATGGCACCCATCCTATCCGCAGCCGGGGTCCGGCTCGGCGAAGCGCTGCGCGGTGCGCGCCGCCGGGCACTGCCGCGAAACTAGGAGAAGACGATGGTGCGCTGCCCATCGAGCATCACCCGGTGCTCGGAGTGCCACTGCACCGCACGGGTCAGCGTGCGGCCCTCGACGCTGCGCCCGAGCGCGACCAGCTGGGCGGGGGTGCGCGCATGGGAAACCTGGGTGACTTCCTGGTCGATAATCGGCCCCTCATCCAGATCCGCGGTCACATAGTGCGCGGTCGCGCCGATCAGCTTCACCCCGCGGGCGTGGGCCTGGTGGTACGGCTTCGCCCCCTTGAAGGAGGGCAGGAAGGAGTGGTGGATGTTGATGACCCGTCCGGCCATCCGCTCGCACAAGGCGTCGGAGAGGATCTGCATGTAGCGGGCGAGCACCACCAGTTCGATATCGTACTCATCGGCCAGGGCCAGCAGCTCCGCCTCGGCCTGGAACTTGTTCGCCGGGGTCACCGGCAGGTGCACGAAGTCCACCCCGTAGAACTCGGCCATCGGCTTCAGATCCAGGTGGTTGGAGACGATCACCGGCACCTCGATGGCCAGATTTCCGGCGCGCTGGGCGAAGAGCAGGTCGTTGAGCGCGTGCCCCGCCTTGGAGCACATGATCATGGTGCGGGTGCGCTTGGCCGCGTCGTCCACGCGCAGCGACATCACAAATTCCTCGCGGATCGGCGCGAGCGCCGCGCGCACCTGGACCAGGGACTGTTCGGTGGCCACCTCGATGCGCATGAAAAAGGTGTTCGAATCCGGCGATTCATACTGCTGGGACTCGGTGATATTGCAACCAGCGCCCAGCAGCCCGCCGGAAATTGCATGCACGATGCCCGGTCGGTCCAGGCAGGAAAGGGTCACGATGTACTGGTTGCTCATGGATCGAGGTTAACCTCCCGGAGCCCCCTGCGCCGAATCCGGCGTCTTGCCAGCGCGATATTTACCTGGCCGTTGTCATCTGCGGCGGGCGATTTTCGGCCCCCGCTTCGCTCGCGTCCGCGGAACCAGCCGCCACCCCGAGCTCGGCCAGCCGGCGCACCGCCGCCACCGCGGCTTTCCGCCCGGCCCGGGTCGCCCCGATCGTGGAGGCCGAGGCGCCGTACCCGACGAAGAACATTCCCGGCAGCGCCGCCGCGCTCACCGAATCGGCAAGCACCCGGATCCCGCCGGCGCTGGTGTGCAGCTTCAGCCCGCGCAGGTGCCGATGGGCATGGCGGAACCCCGTGGCCCACAGGATCGCGTCGATCTTTTCGCTCGTGCCGTCGGCAAAGCGCACCGACCGTGCACCCAGCGAGGAGATGGCCCCGCGGGAGATCAGCGCGCCGGAGTCGATGCCCGCCCGCATCGCCTCGGTGAGAATCAGCCCGGTGGTGCCGACCACGGATTTCGGCGGCAGCCCGGCGGCGGTCCGCGCGTTGACCTCGCGCTCCACGGCCACGCCCCATTCGGGATCGTTGCCCACCTCCCGCCAGTCCGGGGCGCGCCGGGTGGACCAGAGGGTGTCGATCCCGGCGGCCCGCAGCTGCACGATGAACTGGGTGGCGCTCGCCCCGCCGCCGACCACCAGCACCCGCTGCCCGGCAAACTGCTCCGGCGCCACAAATCCGGAGGTGTGCACTTGCGGCCCGGTGAATTCTTGGCTGCCGGGGTAGACCGGCCAGAAGGGGTTGGTCCAGGTGCCGCTGGCGTTGATCAGCGTGCGCGTCGCGAGCTCCTCGCCGCTGGAAAGCCGAACGCTGAACCAGGTTCCGTCGTGGCTGACCGCCGCTACCTTCGCGGGCCGGCGCACCGCCAAGCGATGCAGCGCTTCGAACTGCGCATAGTAGTCGGAGACCACCGCGGAGGCTGGCCGCGTGGGGTCCTGATTTTCGAAGGGGAAGTCCGGCAGCGGGTGGATCCGGTGCGTCTTGCCCAGGGTGAGGGTGTCCCAGCGGTGCTGCCACGCGCCGCCGGGGCGCTCGTTCGCGTCGAGCACCAGGAAATCCTCGCCGGGTACCAGTCCGCGCCGGTGCAATTGATAGGCCGCCGAAAGCCCCGCCTGGCCGGCGCCGATCACGATGCTCTGGTAGCTCACCCGAACCTGCTTTCTCCACGTTGCGCTCACCGGGTACAACAATCCCGGAGCGGTGCGCATTCCCGTCGCACCCGCTACATGGTGCACAGCCTTCGGCCGAGGAAATCACATTTTTCGCCCGTCATCCACCGGTGTGCGCACCGCGAAGTTCGTTAGACTTGTGCGCAGAAGCATCGTGACTGGCGTGAGGTGGATAACCACCGGGGAGCGAGCAACCTGCAGTGAATACGGACCGCGCGCCTGGGTCTGGTACCGAACAGCATCGTGAGCCGCGCAGCAGCTGCGCAGGCCACAACGGAAGGAACAGTGTGAGCGCACGTATTCTCGACGGCAAGGCCACCGCGGCAACCATCAAGGCGGAGCTGGCCGAACGCGTCGCCAAGCTCAAGGAGCAGGGTTACGCCACCGGGCTGGGCACCATCCTGGTGGGCAACGACCCGGGCTCGGCCTGGTACGTCGGCGGCAAGCACAAGGACTGCGCCGAGGTCGGCATCGAATCGATCCGCGTGGATCTGCCGGAGGAAACCACCCAGGAGGAGCTGCTGGCCAAGGTGCGCGAGCTGAACGAGAACCCGGATTGCACCGGCTACATCGTGCAGCTGCCGCTGCCCAAGCATATCGACCAGGACACGATCCTGGAGGCGATGGATCCGCAGAAGGACGCCGACGGGCTGCACCCGATGAACCTGGGCCGCCTGGTCGCCAACGTGAACCGCCCGATGGCCTCCCCGCTGCCGTGCACCCCGCTGGGCTGCGTGGACCTGCTGGCCCGGCACGATATCGATCTGAACGGCAAGCACGTGCTGGTCCTGGGCCGCGGCGTGACCATCGGACGTCCGGTCGGACTGCTGCTCACCCGCCGGTCGGTCAACGCGACCGTCACCCTGGCGCACACCGGCACCACCAACCTGCCCGAGCTGCTGGCCCAGGCCGATGTCATCATCGCCGCCGCCGGGGTCCCGCACATCGTCAAGGCCGAGTCCATCAAGCCCGGCGCGATCGTGCTCGACGTGGGGGTCTCCCGGGTTGACGGCAAGGTCACCGGGGATGTGGATCCGGCGGCCGCCGAGGTCGCTTCGTGGATCAGCCCGAACCCGGGCGGCGTAGGCCCGATGACCCGCGCGATGCTGCTGAACAATGTGGTCGAGGCGGCAGAACGCAACGCCGCCCACGCCGCCCACGCCGCCAGCTAGGCGCAACGCAACCCGAAGGCCCGTAGGCCATCCCCGCCGCGGCGGGGATGGCCCACGGGCCTTTTGCGTACCCGGAACGCCGGCTGGTGATGCCTCCGGCGGTCAGCTCCGCTGGCCACGCCCGCCGCGCTGACCCGGGCACGACCGCCGAAGAGCCAGGTTATCGAGCCTGATACATGCTCAAAGTGGTCTAGCGGATGCCTGCTTGTTCCGGGACCGCAACGGCAACGCGCTTGTCGAAGATGGTGGCCCCGACTTCCTGCTCGGCTTGGTTCTCGATGGACAGGTTGATCCCACTGCGATCACGCAACAGCGACACGGCGATCAGCGACACCGCGGTGATGCTGATCAGGTACAGCGCCACCGCATTGGTCCCTCCGGTGGCGTTCACCAGGGCGGTGGCGATCATCGGGGCGAAGGCCCCACCCAGGATCGCACCGAGGGCGTAGGAGATCGACACACCGGAAAAGCGCACCGACGCCGGGAACAGCTCGGAATACAGCGCCGCCTGCGGACCATAAGAGAATCCGAGCCCGACGGCAAAGAAGGCGAACGCCAGATAGAGCAGACCTAGATTCCCGGTATCGACCAACCAGAAGAGCGGGAATATGCACAGCAGCTGCGAGATGAAACCGATTTGGTAGGTTCGTTTGCGCCCTAGCTTGTCGGCCACCAATCCGGACAGCGCGGTGAAGATGAACCACATGACCGCGCCATAGGACACCGCGATCAGCACCGCGGTGCGGCTGAAGCCGACCGGACCCTCCGGGTTGGTCATATACGCCTGCAGGAATCCGCCGGTGGTCATGTAACCTGCGGCGTTGTTCCCAGCGAAGACCAGTGCGGCAATGAGCACCAGCGGCCAGTGCTTGCGGAAGAGCAGGACTACGGGGACCTTCGTTTGCGCCCTCTTGGCGGCGATCTCCTCGAAGATCGGTGATTCATCCACCGCACGGCGAATGAAGTATCCGACCAGGACCAGCACGATGCTCAGCAGGAACGGGACCCGCCAGCCCCAGGCGAGGAATGCTTCGCCGGGCGAGATCACTCCGGTCATCAGGGCAGTGACCCCGGAAGCCAGCAGCATGCCCAGCGGCACACCGAGCTGCGGGTAAGCCCCGGCCCGGCCGCGGCGGTCCGCCGGAGCGTGTTCCACGGCCATCAGCACCGCGCCTCCCCACTCGCCGCCGGCCGAGATGCCCTGCAGGATGCGCAGGGACAACAGCAGAATTGGTGCCAGCACCCCGGCGGTGTCGTAGGTGGGCAGCACGCCGATCAGCGTGGTGGAGGCCCCCATGAGTGTCAAGGTGAGCACCAGCATGGCCCGGCGGCCGATTTTGTCCCCATAGTGTCCGGCGAGGAAGGCACCCAACGGGCGGAAGAGGAAGGAGATGCCCACCGAGGCGAACGCCAGCAGCAGCCCGATTTGGGCGCCGGCCGGTTCAAAGAACAGCTGCGCGAAGATGAGTCCGGCGGCGGTGGCGTAGATGAAGAAGTCGTACCATTCGATGGTGGTGCCGATGACCGTGGCGAAGGCGACGCGGCGCTGATTGGTGCCGCGGCGGCCTGGGGTGCTGGTGGCGGTGTTCATGGAGTTCCTGACTGGACGTTGATGGCTGAGCTGATTCCGAGGTTCGGGCTCAGGCGCCGATGAGAACCGCGCGCTTGGCCAATTCCTTCAGCGTGCTCCCCGGTTCGCGGAGCATCGCCGGGGTAATTTCGGTGCGGGAGGCGAGCAGCTTGCGCGCGGCGATGTGGTCCGCCGGTGAATTAACCGACTCCACCGCGGTGAGCACTCCCTGGCGGAAGAGCGCGACCGAATACTTGCCGGCCCGCATTTCGCCGAGCACGAGCGGAGTGTCCTCCGGGTGCGCAAGCCCTGCGATCTGGAGCCGCAACGCTCCCTGCGTGCTCCAGAACCAGGGCAGCGCGGCGTACTCGCCGGATCCGGTCGCGATCACTTCGGCCAGTGCTTTGGCCTGGTCGGTGGCGTTCTGCACCGATTCCAGGCGCGTCCGCGATCCGCTGAAGGCGTTGGGGAACCAGGCGCAGTCGCCGATGGCGTAGACCCCGGCGGTGCTGGTGCGCAGCGCGGCGTCCACGGTGATTCCGTTTTCAGTGTGAATCCCGGAGGCTTGGGCCAGCTCGATATTGGGCAGCACCCCGATGCCATAGACCACCAGATCAGCATCGTATTCGTCGCCGGTGCTCGATCCGACCACCAGGGAATTGCCCGTGGCACGGATTTCGCGCACACCCTCGCCGAGCCGCAGATCGATGCCGTTGTCCCGGTGGGCCTGGGCAAACCAGTCCGACAGGCAGGTGGACACCGCGCGGCCCATCGGCCGCTGCGCGAATTCGAGCACCGTGACGGCGAGCCCGCGGGCTCGCGCCGCCGCAGCGAATTCGAGGCCGATGAATCCGGCGCCGATCACCACCACCTGCCGGGCGCGGCCCAACGCCTGTTGCAGCTGTTGCGCGTCAGCCAAGGTCCGCAGCCCCAGCACGCCGGGAAGTTCCGCCCCCGGGCAGGCCAGCTGCCGGTTGCGTGCCCCGGTGGCGAACACCAGATGCGCATAGCCCAGCGTGCTTCCGTCACTGAGCGCCACGCTGCGTCGTACGGTGTCCACGCTAAGCACGGTGAGACCGCTGCGCAGCTCGATGTTCTGCTCCGCGAAGAAGCTGGCCGCGCGCAGCGGCAGCGGCTCGGGGGCCGGGCCTTGGGCGAGGAAGTCCTTGGACAGCGGCGGACGCTGGTAGGGCAGTGCCCGGTCATCGTCCACGATGCTGATCTTGCCCTGGTACCCCTGCGCGCGCAGCGAGTCGGCGAGCTGGATTCCCGCTTGCCCGCCGCCGATGATCACGACGCGTTCGTTGATTGCACCCACGGGCCCTAGACCTGCTCGTTCGGTACGCTTACGCGAATCCGCGCGAGCTTGGCGGACATCTTCACCTGGCAGCCCAGCCGGCTGTATTCGGTGCGGGCTGCGGTGGTGCAGTCGAGCATTTCCTCTTCGTCCTCGCCGATCTCATCGAGTTCGGCAGAGAATTCCGGGTCGACGTAGATGTGGCAGGTCGCGCACATGGCTTGACCGCCGCATTCACCGACGATTCCGGCCACACCATTGCTGACCGCGGCGCGCATCAAGCTGGTGCCTTCGGAGACCTCGATCTCGGTAGCTGACTGGTCCGATTGTGAAAAAATGATGGTAGGCACGGGGGCTCGCTTTCGTACTGGAATAGTTGGTGGAAATTCGGGAGATGCGGCGCGGACTAGCTGTCCCAGAGCACCGGCATCTTGGTCATGCCGCGGAAGACCCATCCGGCGTCGACGCTCGCATTGGCCGGATCCAATCGCAGGTTCGGCAGGCGTCTGAAGACAGTTGGCAGGGCGCTCTGGGCGACCTGTGCGCGGGCGATCCAAGTGCCGGCGCAGAAGTGCACGCCACCGCCGAAGGCCAAGTGGGCTTTTTTCGGACGGAAGATGTTGAAGGACTCCGGATCATCGAACACCTGCGGGTCGCGGTTCGCGGCACCAAGCACGACCCCCAGTCGGGCCCCCTGGGGTAGAGCAATGCCCTCGAGCACCAGATCACGTGTGGTTTCCCGGGGGTACATGCCGATCGGTGCCACCCAGCGCACGGATTCCTCGAAAGCCTTGGAATAAAGCGCATCGTCATTCTGCACCGCGTGTCGCTGGTCCGGGTGATTCAGCAGGGCCCAGACGGTAGTTGCCAGCACGTCGCGTGGCTCGTTCAGCCCGCCGCCGATGGTCATTTTCAGGTTTGCGCGGATCGCTTCCAACGGAATCGGCATCGAAGCGAGCCCGGAGAGCAGCGAATGATCCGGATTTTTCGCCAGGTAGGGAAGCATTTCCGCGATGGCGGCGTCGACCTCGGCGGAGGACTCGGCGGATTTAGCCCAGATCGCCGGGTCGTCCGCGTAATTTCCGGTGCCGTCGATCATGCTCTGGCTCCAGCGCTGCATGTCTTGCTGGCTGGCGTTGTGGAATCCGCAGATCAGACGCAAGTTTTCCGCGGTGTACGGGGCCGCATAGTCCCAGACGAAGTCGGCGCCGGGCCCCTTGGCCTGCAGCTCGTTCAGATACTTGTCGTTGTTGGCGGCAAAGATCTCATTCCAGTGGTTCTTGATGGTTGCCGGACGCAGGGTCTTGCCATAGGAGTCACGGTCGATCTGGTGTTCTGGATTGTCCTTGCGCAGCATCGAATGCCCCATGGAGCGCTTCATCAGGGATTCGCGTTCATTGGCGGTGAAATCTGCCTCGTTCTGTTCGATTTCATGTGCGGCCGCGTAAGAGGTGACCATATACCTGTTGACGGCGGGCACCCAGTGGATCGGAGCCTGCGCCCGCAGCTTCTGGTAGATGGGGAACGGATCGTCGTGCAAGTCGGCGATGGTGACCCAGTCCGCGCTAGGCGCTTCCGCTCCGGTCTCGCTGGACGGCCGGGCCTTCGCAGGTGAAATGCTGGAAGCCTCGGCGGCTGCCCCACTGAATGGGCAGCTGGCAGGTGCGTCGGTGGAAGTGCTCATGGCTGGGCTCCTGTACGTGTTATGTTCCTGGCTTCCTCCAGTGTGCGACAAGCCACAATCGTCGGTAAACTGGTTTTATGTGAGCTGTATCCACGGTTTAGGCGAGGTTTTGAAATGCGTTTTACCCTGCGGCAGCTCGAATGCCTGGTAGCGATCGGCGCGGCCGGATCGATAGCCGGCGCGGCGAAAAATTTATCGCTATCGGCTTCGGCGGTGACCGGGTCACTGAACGAGTTGGAGAAGATCTTCAATACCCAGCTGACGATCCGGCGCAAAGCCCATGGGGTGCAGCTCACTCCTGCCGGCAGCTACGTGCTGTCACAGGCGCGCAATCTCATCGAAGGCGCCGAAGATCTGGAGCTAATGGCCAGCGGCGTGGGAGAGGTGCTGCGTGGGCGGGTAAAGATCGGCTGCTACTCGTCCTTGGCCCCCACCGTGCTCACCGAGCTCTTGGACGTGTATGGCCAGCTGCACCCTCAGGTGCAGCTGGACTTCTATGCGGGAACGCAGCAACGCATCAACGAGATGTTGTTGGCCGGCGAACTGGATTTGGCCTTGGTCTACGATTTTTCGCTCGATGCCGGGCTGGAGCGGACCAAGCTCTTTTCCACCGAGCCCTCGCTGGTGCTGCCGGCAGGCCACGCTTTGGCCGGTGAACAGAAGGTCGCCTTGGCGGAGCTCGTCGCAGAGCCGATGATCCTGCTGGACGTGCCGCCTAGCCGAGAGCATACAGAAATGGTGTTCAAAGCCGCGGGGCTGACTCCCTGGATCAGGTATCGCACCACCGACTTCGAAGTCACCCGCTCGATGGTGGGGCGGGGGATGGGCTACGCGATTTTGGTGCAGAGACCCGCTTCTGATCTGACCTACGAAGGGCGGAGGTTGGTGACCAAGCGAATTCACCCGGCGGTTCGAAGGGTCGGGGTCTCGATGGTGTACGGAGCCGGGGTCAGGCTCTCCCTCGCGGCCGTTGCCATGCGGGATCTTGCCGTGCAGATCCATGCACTTTAAGCGCCACGGGCACGGCAATGCCCCGGCAGGAAACCCATTTGGTTTCTTGCCGGGGCATTGCTGTATGCCAGGTGCCGTTTAGCGGTTGCTCAGATCCTTGGCAGGTTCTGCCACGCGCTTGTCGAAGACCAGCGCGCCGACTTCCTGTTCGGCCTGATTGCGGAAGGACAGGTCGATGCCTTTCCGATCGCGGATCATCGAGACTGCGATCAGCGAGATCGCCACCACGATCAGCAGGTAGGTGGCCACCGCGTTCGTCCCGCCGGTCGCTTGCACCAGCGCCTGGGCGATGGTCGGGGCGAAAGCGCCGCCGACGATCGCGCCGATCGCGTAGGAGATCGACACACCGGAGAAGCGCACCGAGGCGGGGAACATTTCGGAGTACAGCGCCGACTGGGCGCCGTAGGTCAGCCCCAGCCCGATGCCGAAGATGCCGAAGGCCAGGTAGAGCAGGCCCAGCGACCCGGTGTTGACCAGCGCGAAGACCGGGAACATCGACAGTCCCAGAATCACGAAGCCTACCTGGTAGGTGCGCACGCGGCCCAGCACGTCGGCCAGCAGTCCGGCGATCATCGTGAAGATCAGCCAGATTGCGGCCCCGAAGACCACCGCGATGAGCACGTCGGTGCGTTCCAGACCGATTGGCCCATCCGGGTCGGTGGTGTAGGACTGGAAAAAGCCGCCGGTGGTCATGTAGCCGGCCGCGTTGTTGCCCGCGAATACCAATGCCGCGACGACAACCAGACGCCAGTGCTTGCGGAACAGCTCGAGGATCGGCACCTTGGTCTGCGCCTTCTGCTCGGCGATCTCTTCGAAGACCGGGGACTCGTCGACCGCGCGGCGCACGAAGTAGCCCACGGCGATCAGCACGATGGAGGCCAGGAACGGCACGCGCCAACCCCACTGCACGAATTCTTCGCCCGGGGAGATGACGCCGGTCATCAGCGCCATGGTGCCCGAGGCGAGCAGCATGCCCAGCGGCACGCCGATCTGCGGGTAGGAACCGGCACGTCCGCGATGGGTATCGGGTGCGTGCTCGACGGCCATCAGGACCGCGCCGCCCCATTCGCCGCCGGCGGAGATGCCCTGCAGGATGCGCAGCGACAGCAGCAGGATCGGCGCCAGGATGCCTGCGGTCTCGTAGGTTGGCAGCACGCCGATGAGCATCGTCGCGGCGCCCATGAGGCTCAGCGTAAGCACCAGCATCGCCCGGCGGCCGATCTTGTCGCCGTAGTGCCCGGCGAGGAACGCACCCAGCGGGCGGAAGAGGAAGGACAGGCCCACCGAGGCGAAGGAGATCAGCAGGCCAATTTCCTTGCCGGCCGGTTCGAAGAACAGCTGGCTGAAGACCAGGCCGGCTGCGGTGGCGTAGATGAAGAAGTCGTACCATTCAACGGTGGTGCCGATGATGGTGGCAAAAGCGACGCGCCGTTGATTGGACTTGGCGCTCCGTCCTGCGATGTTTGCGGTGTTACCCATGGTGCTCCTCGCTGAGCTGCGCTGGCCCCAAAAAACCAGTACTGCGTGAGTTGTAAGTCACTACAGTGTCGCACCACACAAACCTTAGGTAAACTTCAAAGATCTGCAGAACTATTGAAGGTAGACTTAACTGTATGCCGAAATTCACCCTGCGCCATCTGGAAATCATTGCCGAATTGCCCGAACATGCCACCCTAGGCTCGGCCGCCAGCGAGCTGAAGATTTCCGAATCGGCCTTGTCCCAATCGATTACCGCAATCGAAAAAATCGCCGGCGAACCGTTGTGCCTGCGCCGCAAGGCCCATGGCGTTTCGATGACCGCCTCGGGGGAGTACTTCGCATCGATGGCGCGAAAAATCATTGCCCAGGTCGATGAGCTGCAGGCGACCTTTCCGCACCAAGAGGGAAAGCTGCGCGGTCCGGTGCGTTTTGGCTGCTTCGCCTCGCTCTCACCCCATGTGGTCCCCGCGCTGCTCGAGGGATTTCCCCGGGTGCACCCGGAGCTGGACGTCAGCGTGCGCGTGGGCACCCATGAGGAACTGATCCCGGCGCTGAACTCCGGGGACCTCGACGTTGCCTTCGTCTACGACCTGTTGCTGCCGCAAGAGATGAATAAGCAGGTCATCTACGAGACCGAGATGCAGGTGGTGCTGCACCCCGAGCATCCGCTGGCGCGCCTTGAGCGGCCACTGGAATTAAGCGATCTCGTGACGGAACCGTTGATCATGTACCAATCGGTGCCGAGCACCGAATACACCATGCAGCTTTTTGCGGCGCGCGGGCTGGTGCCGAAGATCACCGCCTCGGTGCCGCAGATGATTCTGGTCAACGCGATGGTTGGCCGCGGGTTGGGCTACGGGCTGCTGATGTCACGGCCGAACAATGCCGAGCTATCGCTCGAGGGGCGCAAACTGGCAATTCGCCGGCTCAACCCGCCGAATTATCCCAGCGCCGTCGTGGCGATCTGGCCGCGCAAGGCGCAGCTCTCGGCGCGGGTGCTCGCCCTGATCGACTTTGCCATTACCGCGATGAACGAGTCCTGGCAGCGTGCGCAACCGGAGAACCAGAGCTCTGCCGGCAGTTAGCCCAAATCGGCAAAAACCCATCGCACCAAGCCAACGGCCGAACCGCCGCAGAGCGTGGATTCTTGCCCCGACGGGCACTATCGCCAGGCCGTGCGGCTGGGCATAATGGGAAGCATCCGAAGCACACACGACTTTTCAAGGCGAAGGGCTAAGGAAATGATTGGCACATGGCAGGCCATGGTCATCGACTGCGAGGATCCCAGCGCGTTGGCCACATTCTATGAGCAGCTGCTGGGCATGATCCGGCTCGACGATGAGCCGGACTGGGTGAGCATCGGCGACGCACCGGACCGTCCCGGACTGGCTTTCCAGGCGGTCAGCCCCTATGTGGCCCCCGAATGGCCGGGGCATCTGCACCCGCAGCAGGCGCATCTCGATGTCAAGGTCAAGGATCTGGATCTCGCCGAGCAGCAGGTACTCGCCCTCGGTGCCGCGCTCACCGGTGAAGGCTCGAAGACCTTCCGCGTGTATTTGGACCCGCAGCAGCATCCGTTCTGCCTGGTGAGCTGGTAAGCCGCGCGGGTTTTGCCTAGCCCCAGTGCGCAAAGGCGATCTTTGCCGCCTGCAATCTGGAGCTGACCGACAACTTGCCCATCACCCGGGATACGTGGGTTTTCACCGTCGTTTCCCCGATGCCCAAGCGCGCGGCGATCTGCGGGTTGCTCAATCCCGCACCGAGGCCGGCCAGCACCTCCAATTCCCGGTCGGTGAGGGTCTCGGGTAGCGGGGGCGGCACCGGGTGCGGGTCCAGTGCCGCCATCGCCTGCGCCACGACGCGGGAAGTCACCTCGGGGTCCAGCACCGAACAGCCGCGCGCGGTCGTTTTCACCCCGTCGAGGATTTGCGTCGGCGTGGAACTTTTCAACAGGAACCCGTGCGCGCCGGCCTGCAGCGCACCGAAGAGGTAGGCGTCATCGTCGAAGGTGGTCAGCACGAGCACGCGGGCCAATCCGGCGGAGCTGATTTCGGCTGTCGCCGCGACCCCATCGAGGATCGGCATGCGCAGATCCATGAGCACCACGTCGGGGCGCAGCGCCCGCGCCATGCTCACCGCCTGCCGGCCGTCGGCCGCCTCGCCGAGGACTTCGATGGCCGAGTCGGCCTCGAGAACCAGCCGGATCCCCATGCGCACCGTGGAATGATCGTCGACGATCAAGATTTTGACGCTCATCTCATGCGGCTCCCCTGCTGGATTTCCGGGACGGTGGGGAATTCGCACCGCGTCCAGAATGTGCTGCCGCTGCCAAATTCGCAGTGCCCGCCCAGGGCCTGCACGCGGGCACGGATATTATTCAGCCCGCTGCCTGCTCCGCCAGCGCTAGGGGCGCCGGCCGAATCGGGCGCGTCGCGCAGCGGATTGCTGGACTGCACCACCAGGGCCGCCGGCGCCTGGAGCAGCTCCAGGTGCAGCGCGCTGCCCGGCGCATGCTTTGCGTGATTGACCAGCAGCTCGCGCACCGTCCGGTAGATCGCCGTCTGGGTCTGCTCGGCTACCAGGGCCAGATCCGAATCCACGCCGGTGTCATAGCGGATTCGCTGCCCGGCCTGTTGGAAGGACTGCACCAGTTCGGGCAGCCCGCTAAGGTCCGCGCGCAGGGCCGAGCTGCTGCCCGCGTGCAGCATCCGCACCATCGAGGTCATCTCCTGCAGCCCGGCTACCGATTCGGCACGGATGCTTTCCAGCGGGGCGTGCAGATCAGGCCGGCTGGTCACCGGCTCGCGTTCGAGCAGTGCGCCGCTGAGCAGCGCGATGGAGGACAGCCGTGCGGAAAGCACGTCGTGCATCTCCCGGGCCAGCGCGGTGCGTTCCTCGATATTCGACGCCCGATGCTCGGCCACCAACAGTTCCTCGCGATCCGCCGCGGCGGCGCCTACCGCGGCGGCCCGCGCCGATTCGCTGTGCGCCAGTTCCTTGGCGGTACGCACGTTCTCGGCCCAGAGCATCGGGGTGAAGAAGACAAACCCGGCGATGAAGATCGCCAGCACCGCATCGGAGGTGGATCCGGTCTTCGCCCAGATGTACCCGGCCACGGTGAGCGTGACCAGGCTCAACACGATCAGCGTCCAGCGCCGCACCGGTGCGCCGGCCAGCAGGTAGATGGTGAATACGGATTCGAAGAGCAGGAAATACCCGCCGATGCTGCCCATCGCCAGCAGCAATGCCGCGAACAGCAGCAGCCATAAGGCGCAGAGCGTGGGCATCCGGCGGCGCAGAAACAGCGGAGCCGTGCCAAGGGCCAGCACCGGGAACCACCATCCGGCCAGCGCAGCAAAACCCGCCAGCGGCGGATTGACCAGATTTGCCAAGTGCAGCACGGAGGTGAGCAGCAAGTACATGCCTACGGTTTCGGGTTCCTGATCCCCGCTGCCCAGGCGGCGCAGCAGCTGCGCTAGTTTTCTTCTCACCCATTAAGCATGCCCGTTATTCCGGCCGCCTCGCGTCCTCCTAAAGTAGGAGGCCAGGTGGCCCGTTGCCCGATTTTCAAGCACGCCGCGAAGCCGCACAGTGAGAAGCATGAACTTCTTGATGCAGTCCCCGGGCCTGATGCTGCTAATCCTCGCGCTCATCGATGCGACAAGCATCGGCACCCTGGTCATCCCGATCTGGTTGCTGCTGCGGCGCGACTACCGGCGAGCCATCCCGCGCGTGATTGTGTATCTGGGGCTGCTCGCGGCGTTCTACTGGGTGATTGGCGTGCTGATCGGCTCGGGCTGGAACCTTGGTGCGGGACTGGTTCCGGCCGGCTTCTTCCAACACCCGACGATCAGGCTGCTCAGCCTGTTGCTCGGGGCGGGCATGATCATCTGGGCGTTGACCTACAAAACCGATGCGCAAAAGGCCGCTGCGCTGCGCAAATCGGCCGTCGGTGGCGCGTCCCGAGAGCGCGCGGAGCCAACGGACCCAGCTGCGCCGGGGGCTGCCGGGCCGCAAGTACCGAAGAACCTGCGCGGGTTCCTGGCCCGGGCACTGGATAGCAAGTCCGGGATCGCGGTGCTGGCGCTGGTCGCGGGGTTGCTGGAACTGCCCACGATGCTTCCCTACCTCGGCGCCATGGCGATACTCAAGCAGAGTGGTTGGTCCGAACCGATGCAGCTCTCCTTGCTGGCGATCTACTGCGTGGTGATGATCGTCCCGGGCCTCATTTTCGTGGCCATCCGCGCGGCGGCCGGAGACCGCTTGGATAACTGGCTGCAACGGGTGGGCAGAAAACTGGGCGGCTACGCGCAGGAAACCCTCGGTTGGGTGGTGGGCATCGCCGGCTTTCTGATCATCCGGGCGGCGCTGGACGGGATGTCTCTGGGGGACTTCATGAGTCGCGTATTCAATTCCTAGCGCCACGGGGGCACGCTGTGGGCGAACCGGTGGCCTGAAAATTGGTCAGCGCGGAGCCAAAATGAGATAATTTCAGCTATGGAACCTCTAGGCAGCACCGCGAAGCAGGGCAAGAAAGTCACCCTGAACGCATCGACTCTGGCCATGGCAGTGATGGTCGTCGTCCTCCTGGTGGCGGTCGTGTTCGCCGCCAACTCGAACGAGGTCGTCGGCTGGTTCATCGTCGCGATCTCCGCCGGCTGGCTGCTGCTTGCGGCGTTCATGATGTTCGGCCTGAAGCGCGGGGCGGATAAGATCAACAGCTCGCTTCGCGAAGCCACCGCGGCAGCCACCGGCCGCGCGCAAGGTGGCTCCACCGTCGTCGTCGACGAAGGCACGAGCCAGCGCGATATGAAGCTGGACCATTCCTTCAAGATCATCCAGGTGCAGGCCCGGGTGATCGCCGAGCAGCGCGAGCAGAACGCGGAGAACTCCGCGGAAATGATCGACCGTGCCCTGGAAACCATCCAAATGACCGCGACCAACGCGCGCGACATGATGAAGCCCTCCGGCGAGGCCATCGACGGCGAGATCGTCAACTAAATTATTTTGTTACCGCGCAGCGCAACGTTCACGCCGAACGTTGCGCTGTCTGTTTGTAAGGTGGAACTGTGATACCTACCAGCGTGGAAATTTTGAGCAAGCTTCAGGGCGCCGTGCGCGTCGCCTCGGTCAACGTCAACGGCATTCGCGCGGCCTACAAGCGCAATATGGCCGACTGGATCGCCGCCCGCGACGCGGACATCCTGTGCCTGCAGGAGGTGCGCGCGCCGGATGCGATCGTGCGCGAGCTGATCGGCGAGGGCTGGCACATTCTGCACGCCGAAGCCAAGGACAAGGGCCGCGCCGGGGTGGCGGTGCTTTCGCGCGCCGAGCCGACCGCGGTGCGCGGGGATATCGGCGAGGAGTACTTCGCCGAATCCGGGCGCTGGGTGGAAGCGGACTTCAGCATGGAAGACGGCAGCACGCTGTGCGTGGTCTCCGCCTATGTGCACTCCGGGGAGCTGAACACCCAGAAGCAGGTGGACAAGTACCGTTTCCTTCAACGCATGAACGTGCGCCTGCTCGAGCTGAAGAACGAGAAGGACCACGTGCTGGTGGTGGGCGATTTGAACGTCGTGCACACCGAGAAGGACATCAAGAACTGGAAGCCGAACCACAATAAGCGCGCCGGCGTGATGGACGAGGAGATCGCCTACTTCGACGGGTTCTTCGGCGCGGAGATCGGGTACAAGGACGTGGCCCGCGAACTGGCCGGCCCCGAAGCCCAGGGTCCCTACACCTGGTGGTCTTTCCGCGGGCAGGCCTTCGACAATAATGCCGGTTGGCGCATCGATTACCAGATGGCCACGCCGCAGCTCGCGGCGAAGGCCATCAAATCCCACGTAGACCGTGCCTCGGCCTACGATCTGCGCTTCTCCGACCATGCACCGCTGGTCGTCGACTACCAGTTCTAAAGGACCACTTCATCCCATGAGCGAAACATTCGCCACCACCACCCGTCCCCGCGTCCTGTCGGGCATGCAGCCCTCGGCCGACTCGCTGCACCTGGGCAACTACCTCGGCGCGCTGGTCAACTGGGTCAAGGCCCAGGACGACTACGAGGCGTTCTTCTTCATCCCCGATATGCACGCGATCACCGTGCCGCAGGACCCGGCCGAGCTGCGCAAGCGCACCCGGGTGACCGCGGCCCAGTACATCGCCGGCGGCATCGATCTGGAGAAATCCACGCTGTTCGTCCAGTCCCAGGTCCCCGAGCACGCGCAGCTGGCCTGGGTGCTGAACTGCCTCACCGGTTTCGGCGAGGCGAGCCGGATGACCCAGTTCAAGGACAAGAGCTCCAAGGGCGGGTCCGACCAGTCCAGCGTCGGGCTGTTCACCTACCCGATGCTGATGGCCGCGGACATCCTGCTCTACCAGCCCCAAGGCGTGCCGGTGGGCGATGACCAGCGCCAGCATGTGGAGCTGGCCCGCGACCTGGCCAAGCGCTTCAACCACCGCTTCGGCGAGACCTTTGTGGTGCCCGAGGCCTTCATCCCGAAGGAAGGGGCGCGCATCTACGACCTGGCGAACCCGACCTCCAAGATGTCCAAGTCCGCAGAGTCCCCGGCCGGGCTGATCAACGTGCTCGACGAGCCGAAGCTGATCGCCAAGCGGATCAAGTCCGCGGTCACCGATGCGGGCAGCGTCGTCGCCTACGACCGACAGGAGCAGCCCGGGGTCTCGAACCTGCTGGACATCCTGGCGGCGATGACCGGGCGCCAGGTGACCGAGCTGGTCGCCGAATTCGAGGGCAAGATGTACGGGCACCTGAAGGTGGCCGTGGCCGAGGCCGTGGTGGAACGGCTCACCCCGATCCGCGAGCGCACCCTGGCGCTGCTCGATGACCCGGCGGAACTGGACCGGCTGCTGCTGGCCGGGGCCGCCAAGGCGCGCACGGTGGCCTCGGCGACGATAACCGACGTCTACGAGAAGGTCGGCTTCCTGCCGCCGCTGGGAAGCCACAGCTAACCGTGATCGAGCCGCAGGCCGGAATGCTCGAGCCCCGCTTCACGCTGGGGGTTGTCATTCCCGTGCCCGAACCACAGCGCAGCGTGCTGCGCGAATGGCGGCGGGTTTATGGGGGAGCGGCGACCGAGCCGATCGCCCCGCATATCACCTTGATCTCCGGGTCCTACGGCGAGTCCTGGGAGCAGGCGGCCAGGCAGGTGCGCCGAGTTGCCCAGGGCAGTGCGTGCTTTGAGGTGCGGCTCGCCTCGGTCGGCTCCTTCCGCCCGGCCAGCGAGGTGGTCTACCTGCCGCTGGCGGCGGGGGCCGAGCGGTGCTGGGAGCTGCATCGGCAGCTGCTGGCCGACCAGTTGCGCCACGAATCGCAATTCGAGTACCACCCGCACCTGACGATCGCGCAGAACGTGCCCAGTGCGGACCTGGATGCCGCGCAGGAACAGCTGCGCGAGGTGGAGCTGAGCTTCGAGGTGCGGACTTTGCAGCTGTTCGACACCCGCGGCGGGGCGTGGAATCTCAGCGAGGAACTCGCGCTGCGATGCTAGCGTTAACCGAACGGAAAGCAAAAACCCCGTGGAACAAAAATGTTCCACGGGGTTTTTCTCTGTCCGGCCAGCTGCACGGAACCCCAACAGCGCTACACATACTGACTCACGATGTGACGCGACCCGTGGGGTGCATCACATAATAGTCAGTGGGCCACGGTGATGGCCAGGGCAACGCGGCGGAGGAGAGACATGGATGTTCGGCAGCTGAGATATTTTCTAGCGGTGGTCGACCATGAGGGGTTCAATCGGGCGGCCGAGCATTTGCTGATCGCACAACCATCGCTGTCGCAAACTATCAAAAGCCTTGAACGGGAAATCGGGCTGCCGCTATTCCACAGGGTCGGGCGCAGGGCCGTGCTCAGCGAGGCCGGCAAGGAGCTTGTGGGACCCGCGCGACTGGTGGTCCGGGACCTGGATGCCGCGCATTCGGCCATGTCAGCGTTGAAGGGGGTGCGCCGCGGGCGCCTGGAGCTGATCGCCATGCCCTCGCCCGCAATCGAACCGCTGACCACGCTGATAGCCGGCTACACCGAACGCTATCCGCAGATCTCCGTGAGCACCGCCGCGGCGTTTACCGTCGACGATGTGGTTTCCTCGGTGCGTAACGGCAGCAATGAAATAGGACTGCTTGGCGCGGATCGGCCCATCACCGCCCCCGGGGTCGACGTGGTGCAACTCGAACGCCAGCCGCTGATGCTGATCATCAATCCGACGGCCGATAATTTTGGGGCACGCGAGGTGCTCAGTGGCCAGGATCTCGGTGGGGAACGCGTCATCATCTCGCAGCGGGGCTCACTGATGCGCGCCCTGGTTGACGACCTTCTCGCCGGTGGCGTCAACATTGAGATCGTGGCGGAGGTTGCACATCGCACCTCGATACTTCCGCTGGTGTTGGCCGGCGTGGGGCACGCGATCCTCCCCGTCTCGTGGGCGCCGCTGGCGCGCCGTTCGGGACTTCGCGTGACGCGGCTGGAGCCTGTGGCCGAATTGCATGTGGCGATTATCAGCAGGCAGTCGAACCTGACGCCGGCAGCCCGGGCGTTTCTGAGCGTCGCCGAAGCGTATGCCGCGTCGAGTCTTGGCCACCACTCATAGGTTTTTCCTATTCGGAATATGCAATTTCAGTCTTGGACGCAATTCAGCGGAGCCGGTCTAATTGAAACTAAGTTCGCATGTGACGCGGAACACTTTCACTCCAGAGGAGAACGCTATGAGCCAGACCAAGGTATTCAAGATCGCTTCAATCCCGGCCGACGGCGTCGGCAAGGAAGTTGTTGCGGCGGGGCGCCGCGTGCTTGACACCATCGCCGAGCAATCCTCGGGCAAATTCGCCTTCGACTGGACCGAATTTCCTTGGGGCTGTGAATACTACGCCCAGCACGGGGTCATGATGGATCCGAACGGACTGGAAACGTTGAAGGACTTCGACTCGATCTATTTCGGTGCCGTCGGTTGGGAAAACGTCCCCGACCATGTCAGCCTGTGGGGTCTGCGCCTGAACATCACGCAGAACTTCGACCAGTGGGCCAACATCCGACCAGTGAAGTTCCTGCCCGGTGTCACCTCGCCGCTGCGCAAGGCCGACGACACCGAACTTGATTGGATCGTCGTGCGCGAGAATAGCGAGGGCGAGTACGCGGGACTGGGCGGGCGCAACCTATCGGGCCGTGGACCGGGCAACGAAATCGCGTTGCAGACCGCGTTGTTCAGCGAGAAGGGCTGCGAACGCATCATCCGCTTCGCCTTCGATCTGGCTCGCACTCGCACGGTGAAGAAGGTCTCCTCAGTCACCAAATCGAATGCCCAGCAGTACGGCATGGTGCTCTGGGACGAGGTCTTCAACCGGGTGGCCCTGGATTACCCGGAGGTGCGCACTGAAAGCGTGCTCGTCGACGCGATGAGCGCGAAGTTCATCCTGAATCCGGAAGAACTCTCGGTGGTCGTGGCCTCAAATCTCAATGCGGACATCCTTTCGGATCTCGGATCGGCTCTCGCCGGCAGCCTGGGCCTGGCGGCCAGCGCGAACCTGAATCCGGAACGCCGTTTCCCCTCGATGTTCGAACCGGTCCACGGCACCGCTCCGGATATCGCTGGCCAGGGGATCTGCAATCCGATTGGTGCGATCGCCAGCGCCGCGCTGATGCTCGAGCACTTTGGCCTTGAGCAGGAGGCGCGCCGAGTGGAGGCGGCCATCGAGGTCGCCACCGGCTCCGGAAACCTGACCCGGGACATCGGCGGCAACGCCGACACGGAAGCAGTCACCGAAGCCATCGTCCACGCGCTGAGCAGCACCCTGGCAGCCGTCTAAGCTGCGCCACGGCGCTCTCGGGTCGGGTGCTCGACCCGACCCGAGAGTCCGCACTCCGCCCACGGAGCGACTTAGTCTTCGACCCCCCCCACATATTTTCTAGTCTCGCTCCTAAGCACGCCTGAGATCCACGGAGTAAGACTTATTCCAACACTGAGGTAGGAATCATGGGCAATACCATGCACAGCGAAAGCAACCCTCCCGTACGCAAGCGCTGGTACCGGCAATTGTACTTCTGGGTGCTGATCGCCATCGTCGCCGGCATCATTCTGGGCTGGCTCGCGCCGAAGACCGGTCAAGCCATGCAACCGATCGGTACGACATTTGTCGAAGCGATGAAAATGCTCATCGGTCCCATCGTCTTTTTGACCATTGTTGGCGGCATCGCCAGCGTTGCCGACCTGAAGAAGGTCGGAGCCACGGGGCTCAAGGCATTAGGCTACTTCCAGATCGGCACCATCTGCGCAATGCTCCTGGGACTAGTAGCGATCAACATCTTCCGCTTGGGTGACGGTGTGAACGCCGATGCGAGCAAGATCGAAACCACCGGCCAGGCGGCCGAACTCATAGACAAGGGCGAGAACCAGCAGTGGTGGGAATTCCTCACCCATATCATCCCGGGATCCGTCGCTTCGCCATTCGTCGAGGGCGACATCCTGCAGATCATTTTCATGGCTGTGGTGTTCGGTATCGCGATCAACGCGGTCGGTAAAATAGGTGCCCCGGTGCTGGAGATGGTTCAGCGTCTGACAACGGTCATCTTCAAGGTGTTGAACTTCATCATGAAAGCAGCCCCGCTGGGCGCCTTTGGCGCCATGGCCTTCGCCGTGGGCAAATACGGGGTGGAAACGCTCTCAAGCTTGGGCTGGCTGATCCTGCTCTTCTATGGCACTTCTATCGTCTTCGTCGTCTTCTTCCTTGGCGGAATCATGGCCTTCTTGGGACTGAACATTTTCAAGATGTTTAAGCACTTCCGCGAAGAACTGCTGCTGATCCTGGGTACCTCAACGGCCGAACCGGCTCTTCCGGGGCTGATGAAGAAGCTGGAACATGCAGGAGTGAAGAAGGAAACCGTGGGCCTGGTGGTCCCTACCGGCTACAGCTTCAACCTCGATGGGGCGGCGATCTACCTGTCGCTGGCTGCCGTGTATATAGCCCAGGCCACCAACACGGACCTTACCGTCGGTCAGCAGATTGGAATGCTTGCGGTGATGCTGCTGACCTCGAAGGGCGCGGCAGGCGTGGCCGGCGGTGGATTCATCGCACTGACGGCAACGCTGAGCACATTGGGCACCATTCCGGCAGCGGGCATTATGCTGATCTTCGGCATCGACAAATTCATGTCCGAGTGCCGTGCTCTGGTGAACTTCTGCGGCAATGCGGTGGCTACGTTGTTCATCGCCTGGTGGGACAAATCCCTGGATATCGACCGGGTCCGCCGGGTTTTCAACGGGGAAGACGTTCCCGCCCTTGGAGCAACGGGCACAAACCGGGAGCAAGTCTCCCCGGAGCATGAAACGGAAGCAGTCCTGGAATCGGAACCCGATCCGCATAAGTGCGATGAACCCGAAAATCAGTCAGAATCGCTAACGGGAGCTACAGCACGCTAACGGTTAAGCAAAAAAACAGGTTGGTCCCCGCGAATGTTCGCGGGGACCAACCTGTTTCAGCTCACTCTCCTGCACCCGGAAGAGCGCCGCGCAATGCCTACTGGGCGCGCACGTTGGCTTCGATCTTGGCTCCGACGTCCGGGTCGATATTCTTCCAGTATTCGATGGCGTTGGTGAGCACCGGTTCGATCACTCCGCCCAGCGCGCCGGTGACGGTTTCCACGAGTTCGGCGCGCTGGGCGTCGTCCATCACCTCGCGCACCAGGATGCCTGGCTGGACGAAGTCGCCATCGTCCTCACGCAGGGTGTAGGCCGAGCGGACCAGCTCGCCATCGGACTCGAAGGAGTTCTCCGCCGGACCGGTCTGGTCGCTGTAGCTGTCGCCGAAGGAGTTCGGGGCGTAGACGCTGCGATCCGAGGTGTGCTCGTAGGTCATGCTTCCCTCGAAGTTGTACGAGGTGACCGGGCATTTCGGCTTGTTCACCGGCAGCTGCTGGAAGTTGGTGCCGATGCGGTAGCGCTGGGCATCCGCGTAGGCGAAGTTGCGGCCCAGCAGCATCTTGTCCGGGCTCATGCCCATGCCGGGAACCATATTGCCCGGGGAGAAGGCCGCCTGTTCGATCTGCGCGAAGAAGTTCTCCGGGTTGCGGTTCAACGTCATCGTGCCGACCTTGATGCGCGGGTAGTCCTTCTTCGACCAGACCTTGGTCAGATCGAATGGGTTGTAGCGGTAGGTCTTGGCCTCGTCGTACGGCATGACCTGGATGTACAGGTCCCACTTCGGGAAGTTGCCGGCCTTGATGTTCTCGAACAGGTCGCGGCGGTGGAATTCGGCATCGGAGCCGGCCAGCGATTCGGCCCTCTCCCCGCCCATGGTTTCGAACTTCTCGGACTGCTGGTTCAGGAAGTGGTACTTCACCCAGAACTTCTCGCCATTGGCGTTGACCCACATGTAGGTGTGCGATCCGTAGCCGTTCATTTCGCGCCAGGTCTTCGGCAGGCCGCGCTGGCCCATGATGTAGGTGACCTGGTGGGCTGATTCGGGGTTCTGCGTCCAGAAGTCCCACTGCATGGTGCCGTCGCGCAGCCCAGAGTCGGGCAGGCGCTTCTGCGAGCGGATGAAGTGCGGGAACTTCATCGGGTCGCGCACGAAGAATACCGGGGTGTTGTTGCCGACCAGATCGAAGTTGCCTTCGGTGGTGTAGAACTTCATCGAGAAGCCGCGCACATCGCGCCAGGTGTCCGGGGAGCCGAGCTCGCCGGCGACGGTGGAGAAGCGCATCAGGGTTTCGGTTTTGACGCCGGGCTGGAACAGGGCCGCCTTGGTGTACTGCGAAACGTCTTCGGTGGTTTCGAATTCGCCGAAAGCGCCGGAGCCCTTGGCGTGCGGGCGGCGTTCCGGAACGTTCATCCGGTTGAAATGCTGCAGGGTTTCGACCAGGTGGTGGTCGTGCAGGACGATCGGCCCGTCGGCGCCTACGGTGAGCGAGTTGCGATCGCTGACCGTCGGAATGCCAGCCTGGGTGGTCGAACCAGAGGGGTTCACGTTCTTGTTCTCAGCCATTGTTTCTCCTTTGCGTGGAAATTACATATTTGCCAGGAACGGGTTTACCCCGTGCGCTCCGCGGGCAGCTGCGACGCGGACGCCCTGTGCATGGGCCTCAACCACGGACGGGTGGCGTGCGTGGAAGTCTGTGAAATTTTTAGGGCTGCTGGCGTCGCCGCCAGCTCCCTTGTTGCTCATCATGCCACAAATCAGAATCGGTCAAAATACGCTGGCGGGAATTCCTCTGCTGGTTGCCAGCAGTTAACGCGAAGGGGCCCGAACCGGATGGTTCGAGCCCCTTGGCGGGTTAAGGAAGAATCCTTAGATGGTGCGCGACAGGATCGCCTGCTTGACCTCGGCGATAGCCTTGGTCACCTGGATGCCACGTGGGCAAGCTTCGGAGCAGTTGAAGGTGGTGCGGCAACGCCACACGCCTTCCTTGTCGTTCAGGATCTCCAGACGCATGTCGCCTGCATCATCGCGCGAGTCGAAGATGAAGCGGTGCGCGTTGACGATGGCTGCCGGGCCGAAGTACTGGCCGTCGGTCCAGAAGACCGGGCAAGACGAGGTGCACGCGGCGCAAAGAATGCACTTGGTAGTGTCCTCGAACTTGGCGTGGTCTTCTGCCGACTGGTAACGCTCGCCGGAAGGCTCATGGCCTTCGTTGATCAGGAACGGCATGACCTCGCGGTAGGACTGGAAGAACGGTTCCATGTCAACGATGAGATCCTTTTCAAGGGGCAGGCCCTTGATGGCTTCAACGGTGATCGGCTTGGAGGTGTCCAGATCCTTGAGCAGGGACTTGCAGGCCAGGCGGTTGCGGCCGTTGATGCGCATCGCATCGGAACCGCAGACGCCGTGGGCGCAAGAGCGGCGGAAGGACAGCGAACCGTCGTGCTCCCACTTGATCTTGTGCAGGGCGTCCAGCACGCGGTCCGTGCCGTACATGGTCAGCTTGAAGTCTTCCCAGTAAGCGTCAGCGGTGCTCTCCGGGGTGTACCGGCGAACACGCAAGGTGATGTCGAAGGTAGGGATCTCTCCGCCGCCGCCGACACCTGGCTTGAGTTCAATCTTTGATGCTGGTTCCGGAAGTTCCGTGCTCATTAGTACTTACGCTCCATCGGCTGGTAACGGGTGAAGATTACGGGCTTGGTTTCCATGCGAATGCCGGAAATGCCCTCGGTGGTAGCCGTTGCGTCGCGGTACGACATCGAGTGCTTCATGAAGTTCTCGTCGTCGCGGTTCGGGTAATCTTCGCGGTAGTGTCCGCCGCGTGATTCCTTGCGGTGCATGGCTGCAGCGGTCATGACCTCTGCCATGTCCAGCAGGAAGCCGAGCTCGATGGCCTCAAGCAGGTCAAGGTTGAAACGCTTGCCCTTGTCTTGGACCGAAACGTTCTTGTAGCGCTCGCGCAGTTCTTCGATGACTACCAGTGCACGATCCAGCGAATCCTTGTCACGGAACACCTGGACGTTCGCATCCATGATGTCCTGAAGTTCCTTGCGCAGTACCGAAACGCGCTCGGTGCCGGTGGAGTTCAGCATGGAGTCGATCTGGGAGCTGGTGAACTTCTCTGGATCTTCCGGAAGTTCCACGAAGTCCGCGGTGGCCGCGTACTTGGCCGCGGAGAGGCCAGCGCGCTTGCCGAACACGTTGATGTCCAGCAGCGAGTTGGTGCCCAGACGGTTCGAGCCGTGGACCGAAACGCAAGCAACTTCGCCGGCGGCGAAGAGGCCCGGGATCACGGTGTCGTTGTCCTGCAGGACCTCGGCCTCGATGTTGGTTGGCACGCCGCCCATCACGTAGTGCGCGGTCGGGAAGACCGGAACTGGCTCGGTGTACGGCTCAACGCCCAGGTAGGTGCGGGCGAACTCGGTGATGTCTGGAAGCTTCGCATCGATATGCGCCGGTTCCAGGTGGGTCAGGTCGAGCAGCACGTAGTCCTTGTTCGGGCCGCAGCCGCGGCCTTCACGCACCTCATTGGCCATCGAACGTGCGACGATGTCACGCGGAGCGAGGTCCTTAATGGTCGGAGCATAACGCTCCATGAAGCGCTCGCCCTCGGAGTTGCGCAGGATCGCGCCTTCGCCACGGGCCGCTTCGGAAAGCAGGATGCCCAAGCCGGCCAGGCCGGTCGGGTGGAACTGCACGAATTCCATATCTTCCAGCGGGATGCCCTTGCGGAAGGCGATGCCCATGCCGTCGCCGGTCAGGGTGTGTGCGTTCGAGGTGGTCTTGAAGACCTTGCCCGCGCCGCCGGTTGCGAAGACAACCGACTTGGCCTGGAAGATGTGCAGCTCGCCGGTAGCCAGATCGTAGGAAACGACGCCGGCAACGCGCTTCTGCTTGTAGGCGGTGCCGTCCTCGCGGTAGGCATCCTCCTCAACCATGAGCATATCCAGCACGTAGTACTCGTTGTAGAACTCAACGTTGTGCTTGACGCAGTTTTGGTACAGGGTCTGCAGAATCATGTGACCGGTGCGGTCAGCTGCGTAGCAGGCGCGACGCACGGCGGCCTTGCCGTGGTCACGAGTGTGGCCGCCGAAGCGGCGCTGATCGATCTTGCCATCCGGGGTGCGGTTGAACGGAAGACCCATTTTTTCCAGGTCGAGCACGGCGTCGATGGCTTCCTTCGCCATGACCTCCGCTGCGTCCTGGTCCACCAGGTAGTCGCCACCCTTGACGGTGTCGAAGGTGTGCCACTCCCAGTTGTCTTCCTCGACGTTGGCAAGTGCTGCGCACATGCCGCCCTGGGCCGCACCTGTGTGCGAACGGGTTGGGTAAAGCTTGGTAAGCACTGCGGTGTGCGCGCGCTGACCGGACTCGATCGCGGCACGCATACCTGCACCACCGGCACCGACGATGACTACGTCGTACTTGTGTACCTGCATTCTTGATGCTCTCTTTTCTGAAAAATCTGTGTGGCTAAAAAAGGGGTTTTAGCACTGTGGCAACGGGCTGTTCACAACGCAAGGATCGAAGGTGAAGATCACCAGGGAGCCAAGCACGATGATGAAGATCGTCGACACATAGAGGACGCCCTTGAGCCAGGCACGGGTTGCGTGCTTCTCGGCGTAGTCGTTGATGATGGTACGCACACCGTTGGTGCCGTGCAGCATCGCCAACCAAAGCAGCGCCAAATCCCAGAACTGCCAGATTGGTGAGGCCCACTTGCCGGCAACGAAGCCGAAGGACAGGGCGTTGATGCCCGTGCCGGTCAGCAGGTTGGCGATCAGGTGACCGAAGATCAGAACGACCAGTACTACGCCGGATAGGCGCATGAACAGCCATGCGAGCATCTCGAAGCTGCTGCGGGACTTTGGTCCGCGAACATACTTCGGGTCTATACGCTGGCTACGGGGGGCAGCAATTTCTGCGCTCATGGTTTAGTGTCCTCCGAATGCAAGCGAGAGGTGGCGGATTGCGAAGCCGGCGAATACAACGACCCAAACGCCGATGACGCCCCACAACAGCTGGCGCTGGTACTTGGTGCCCTGCTTCCAGAAGTCAACCAAGATCAGACGCAGTCCATTGAATGCGTGGAAGAGGATGGCGGCGACCAAAGCGGTTTCACCGAGTGCCATCAGGGGGTTTTTGTACGTGGCAATCACTGCGTCGTATGCACTGGCATCGACGCGTACAAGTGCTGTATCAAGCACGTGCACTAAAAGAAAAAGGAAAATAACGACACCGGTGACCCGGTGTCCCACCCAGGACCACATGCCTTCACGGCCGCGGTATAGGGTGCCTGACGAAGTCTTCGACACTGAACTAAACCTCCAAGGCTCGCAACGGCGCATGTGTATATTGCACACAATGAGATTTGACGCACTTGTGCGAGCGTTCCTTGTGCGAGTCTAAACCACATATGAGCCTCGGTTCTATCTTGAGTCTCGCGCTTGTGAGTATGTTCACCGAATAGTGGCAAATATGCGCCAGAAGGCCGGAAATACGCGCGTAATAACGCATAGACACGTTTCGTATTTATTGATCGCCCGAGAGCTTCAATGACCGGGTTTGCCCACCGAATGAATTAGTGTTGTGCTCGTGAATGCAGACCTTTTAGCGCGATTCCATGGCGTGATTCCGGCCGGTGGCGTCGGAACCCGACTGTGGCCCCTCTCCCGAGCCTCGGCTCCCAAATTCCTGCACGATCTCACCGGCTCGGGTTCTACCCTGATCCGTGCGACGTACGACAGGTTGGTGCCATTGGCCGGTGAGCGGATTATGGTCGTCACCGGTCGTGCCCACCGCGGCGCGGTCATGGACCAGCTCCCCGAACTGTGTGACGAGAACCTGGTGCTCGAACCCGAGCCACGTGATTCGGCGGCCGCGATCGGACTCGCCGCAGCCATCCTGTATCGCCGTGACCCGAATATCATCATGGGTTCTTTCGCCGCCGACCAGGTCATTGGCCCGGTGGACATCTTCCAGAAGGCGCTGAGCGAAGCGATCCATACCGCGGCCACGGGCAAGATCGTGACGATCGGCATCCATCCGACTCATGCCTCGACGGCCTTTGGCTACATCAAGGCCGGCGATTTGCTGAATGTTGCCAACGCGCCCACCGCCCGCGCCGTCGTGGAATTCGTGGAGAAGCCGGATGAGGATACGGCCCGCGGCTACCTGGCCGGCGGCGGATTCCTCTGGAATGCCGGAATGTTCGTCGCCCCCGTGGGGCTGATGCTCGAGCACCTCAAGTCGAACGAGCCAGATCTGCATGCCGGCCTGATGCGCATCGCCGAGGCGTGGGATACCGACGAGCGCGAAGCCGTCATGAACGAGGTCTGGACCGACCTGCCCAAGATCGCGATCGACTACGCGGTGGCCGAGCCCGCCGCGGCCGCCGGCGACGTCGCGGTGATTCCCGGCGTTTTCAACTGGGATGACGTCGGGGACTTCGCCGCCATCGGTCGGCTGAACAAGGCCAGCGAGGACACCGGGGTGATCTCCCTGGGGGAGAACGTTCGGGTGTATTCGGATAATGCCACCGGCGTGGTCTATGGGGATCGCCCCCGGGTGGTTGCGCTGATCGGAATCGACGATGTGATCGTCGTGGATACGGCCGACGCCTTGCTCGTCACGACCAAGGAGCACGCGCAGAAGGTCAAGCAGACGGTGGAGAAGCTCAAGGCCTCCGGAGCTACCGACGTGCTCTAGCGCACGCAGTTTCCGACGCCCGCGGCCGACTCGAAAGGATAGGTCACGGGCGTTTTTGTTGGTTGTGAGGACTATCTCGAAGCAGCGGATGGCGAAGGCGGCCAGGCGCGCCAGCAAGCCGGTATAACTAGACCCGGCGGCACAAATTCGGATGCTCGCGGTGCCTCGGATTCACGGTTTCGGGTGCTTTTCGACACGAATTTGAGTAGGTTTGAACGCATGTCAACGGCTAAGAATGATTCCGAACCGCCAAGCAAACCCAACGACCAAGCCAAGGTGCCCGAACCGGTCCAGAAAGAAACTCGAATCAATCGAGTTGTCTTTTTCGGTTCGGCCTCGCTGGTGCTCGGCATCGCCCTGTGGGCCATTCTCGACAGGGAGTCTGCCGACGCGGTGATCGGAGCCACGGTCGCCTGGATCGGCAAGAACTTCGGCTGGTACTACACGCTCATCGTCGTCTCGGTGCTCGTCTTCGTCATCAGCATCGCCATTTCGAAGGTCGGCAAGACCCGGCTGGGGCCGGATCATTCACGGCCGACCTTCAACGTTTTCACCTGGGCTTCGATGCTTTTCGCGGCCGGCATCGGCATCGACCTGATGTTCTTCTCGGTGGCCGAACCGATCACGCAGTACCTGGCGCCACCTACCGGAGAGGGCTCAACCGTTGAGGCGGCCCGCCAAGCGGTGGTCTGGACGCTCTTCCACTACGGACTGCTGGGATGGGGGCTCTACGCGCTGATCGGACTGGCGCTGGGCTATTTTGCCTACCGGCACAATCTTCCGCTGTCGATCCGCTCCGCCCTCTACCCGCTGCTGGGCCGCCGGATCAATGGCTGGATCGGCCACTCCGTGGATATCGCGGCCATGCTGGGTACGATTTTCGGCATCGCGACCTCGCTGGGCATCGGCGTGGCCCAGCTGAACTATGGGTTGAATTTCATGTTCGGAATTCCCGAGAACATGAGCTGGCAGATCGTGCTGATCGTCTCGGCCGTCTTCATGGCCACGATCTCGGTACTGACCGGTGTGGAAAAAGGCATTCGCCGGCTATCCGAACTCAACGTGTTGCTGTGCATTGCGCTGATGCTCTTTGTGCTGATCGTCGGCGGTACCGCCTACCTCTTCGACGGCATCATCATCAACATCGGCGACAGCCTCGCGAACTTCCCGGGCATGGCGCTGGATACCTTCGCCTATGACCGGCCCGATGAGTGGCTCAATGGCTGGACGCTCTTCTTCTGGGCGTGGTGGATTGCCTGGGCGCCCTTCGTCGGACTGTTCCTCGCCCGCATTTCTCGTGGGCGAACCATTCGCCAGTTTGTCACCGGCGTTCTGGTAGTTCCTTTCGCCTTCATCCTGTTGTGGATCTCGATCTTCGGCAACAGCGCGCTGGCGCTGGTGCGCGGCGGAAATGAGGCCTTCGGCGAGGTCGCCATGAACACCCCCGAGCGGGCCTTCTATTCGCTGCTCGAGCAGTACCCGGGTACCCCCATCACCGCGGCGATCGCCACCTTCACCGGCCTGCTGTTCTACGTCACCAGCGCCGACTCCGGTGCCCTGGTGATGGCGAACTTCACCTCGCATCTGAAGGATGCGCAATCGGACGGTTCGAAGCCGGTGCGGCTGTTCTGGTCGCTGGCCACGGGCCTGCTGACCTTGGGCATGCTCTTCGTCGATGGCGTGCCCACCCTTCAAGGCGCGACCGTCATCATGGGTCTCCCCTTCTCCTTCGTGCTGTTCTTCATCATGCTGGGACTGTTTAAATCGCTGCGGGTTGAATCTGCGCTGGCCGATAGCTATCAAGGGGCCATGCACAAGGTGCTGAGCAGCCGGATGGGTCCCAGCTCCGAACGGCGCAGCTGGAAGCAGCGTCTGTCCCGGGCGATGAATTATCCCGGGCACCGGGCGGTGCAGCGTTACCTCGCTGAGGTGGCCGAGCCTGCACTGCGCGAGGTGAGCGAGGAGTTCACCGCCCGCGGCGCAGCTGTTCAGCTGGAGACCGAAGCGGTGCATAACCTGAACCTCGACTCCCTGGACCTGGTGGTCGGCAACGGGCAGGAACGTCCCTTCAAATACCAGGTGTACCCGGTCCAGCTTCCGGTACCGAGCTACGCGAGAGTCTCCGCGGGCGACGACATCTATTACCGCATCGAGGTCTTCTCCCAAGAAGGCAGCCACGGATACGACCTGATGGGGCTGAGCAAAGAGCAGCTCATCTGCGATGTGCTGGACCAGTACGAAGCGCACCTCACCTTCCTGAACGCACAGATCGAATCCGATGGACCCAGCCAGATCAACGCGGCGGGAGCCGGAAAGTCTGACTGGGAGTCGGACTTTGAAACTTCCTCTATTCCCCTGATTACTAAGACGAAGGACGAGTCATGAGTTTTCCGCAGAACCAAAACGAGCTACTGCTCAATGCAGCGACGATTTATATTGACGGCAGCTTTGGTCCGGCCAGCTCGGCCGCGACCAGGCAGATTTTCTGCCCGGCCAATGGTCAGCCGGTAGCCCTCGTCTCCGAGGCCGGGCCCGCGGACGCCGAGGCCGCGATCGCCGCGGCCCGCCGCGCCTTCGACACCGGGACCTGGTCCCAGCTCCCGGCCCCGGAACGCGGTGACTTCCTGCTGCGCGTCGCGGACCGGCTGGCCGAACGCAAG
>NZ_JBQSYL010000029.1:0-59871 GCF_052379245.1 Glutamicibacter sp. AOP12-B1-11
CTCAGCGTCAGAACCGTCAGCGTGCGCGCATCATTCAGATCCGCTTCAAGCAGTGATTCCAGCAGCGCGAGGCGCTGGTAGAACACCGAACGCGACAGCCGGCAGCGGGTTGCTGCCTGGGAGCGGTTGGTTGGCGAGGCCAGATAGGCTTCGAGCACGCGAAGGCACTCATCGCGCCGGTTGGCTTCCAAGGCCAAAATCGGCGCCAGCACTTGCTGTGGCAGGCGTTGCACGGCTGGTTCGTGGCGCAATTCATGGGTGAGTAGAGCCAGCGGGTAGTCGGCGGCCAAGACTACCGAAGTGCTTGGTTCCAAGCGCAGTTCACAGCCCTCGGTAGCCTGCTCGATCGAGGTCCGGATCTGCCCGAGCCCCGCAACTATTTCGCCCAGATAGAGGGGTCCTTCGAGGGCATGGGATTCCACTGCTAGACGCATCGCTTGCTGGAAGGCGTCTTGCAGCTGGATGCTCACGGTCGAAACGATGCCAAAGAGTTTGGGCGTTGGTGAATGAAGTGCACCAATAACTAGATTCATCCCATTTCCGGCATGCTGCTCAAATTCTTTCACTGCGGCTTTCGGGTCTTGCCCCGAAGCAAGCCGCACAGCGAAGCCACGCAGGGCCCGTTGCCTGACCGGGAATCCGGCAGCCTCAAATTTTCCGGTCAGCAGCTTCAAACTGGTTTCCCGGCTATTGAGCAGATCGTCGAGCAGCTCGCAGGCCGTATCGAACTTCCACAGTGCCGGACCTCTTGTGCGCAATAGCTCGGTACCCAAGGCGATGGCAGCCATGGTCAGCACATGCAGCGAGCCGGCCGGGTGGGCGGCGGAGCCCGGTGCGATCAAGGAGCCAAAATTCTTGCCATGGATTTGCACCGGAATCACCTGGCGCTCGGTATTTCCCATGAGGTGCAAGGCTCGTGATCGATCCTGCCAGTGGTCAAAGAAATCCGTTGGCAGTTCCACCGTGCTGGCGTAGCGCCGCAGGTTGTATCCGGAATCTTCGAAGACCACCGGACAGCCAAGAAGCCTGGCGCAGTCGTTCAAGACCGTTGCGGCCGGGGCGCCTAATTGCATCAGGCCGGTGAAATGCTCGGTCACTTCACCGCCTGCTTCGATTCTCCGCGTTTGCGCGGAGAACAGCAGCTGATGCAAGGTCTCGGTGATCTCGACGAATGCCACCGGCTCGTGCAGCAGAATCAATGGCAGGCGCTGCTCTTTGCAGGCGCGGACAAGACCCGCGGGGGCTTCGGGGCAATGGGCCCCGAGCTCCACTACCAAGGCCGCTGCTCGAAGCTCAACTAATTCGGCAACAAACGGTTCAAACTCCGCCTGTGCACTCCAACCGATGCCGGTGGTCAAGACCAGCTCCTGGCCGCGCAGGTAGGCGGCGGGGTTGAGGTTCTCCAAGACATGCGCCCAGCCAATGTGACGCTTCAATGACGGGGCATCGGCGATTACCTGCGGACTGCCGATCAGCATGCAGGGCAGTTGCAGCAGCTGTTCGACGGTGAGAATCGCATTGCCCGGACAGTCTGTCCGATTGGCCGGCATTTTTCCGACAAGTGTCACTGTTGGTAAGCCTCTCGCTGTGTAAAACTGTCAACGACATGGATCTTTGGTGATTCAGTTCACACGATACAGAATGTTTGGCTTTGGAAGGGGAATGCGTCGATGTTTGGTCTACCAACGTTCACGACCGTTGTCATCCTTGGGGTCCCGGCCCTCTGGGTAATCTATACGGCGGTATTTATGTGGCTCAGCCGCGGATGGAAGCGTGAAGACGTGGAGGACAACCGGTGAGCCTCGAAATCATCTTTCTCATCATCTACTTCATTGCCATGGCAGGTATTGGCTTCTGGGCGATGAAAAAGGGCCAGCAGGACTCCGAGGGATTCCTGCTCGGAGGGCGCAGCATCGGCCCGGGCGTGACGGCCCTGCGGCTGCAAAGTTCCTCGATGTCCGGCTACATGTTCATGGGCGCCGGATCCCTGGGCTACACACAGGGCTACTTTGGCATGTGGTACGCATTGGGCGATCTCGGCGGCGGCATCCTGAACCTTTCGGTCCTGGGCCGTCGCATGCGCAAGCTGTCCCAAATTCTGGGTTCCATTACCTCCATTGAATATCTGGAACACCGCTACCCGTCGAAATGGATCCGGCTGATCGCCGCCCCGGTGGCGCTGTTCTGCATGTTCTTCTATGTCCTGGCGCAGTTCATTGCCGGGGGACGCGGGCTGGAGATGGTCACCGGGGTGTCCTTCCCCGTGGCGCTGGCTATCGCCATCGGGGTGATCGTGCTGTACACCTTCCTCGGCGGCTACCTCGCGGTGGCCTACACCGACTTCGTCCAGGCCATCATCATGGTGGTGGGCATGGTCTGGATCCTCATTGCCACCCTGATCGCCATTGGCGGCTTCACCAAGGGCAACGAAGCCATTGGCGCCATCAACCCGAATATGCTGACCATGTGGGGCGCCGACCTCGGGTTCCAAGGACAGTGGGGCGTCATCATCGGTGCGCTGCTGGTCTTCTCGATTGGCTATATGGGGTGGCCGCATGTGGTGGTCAGCCACATGGCCATGAAGAAGCCGTCGGTAGCCCGCACCGCCGGTGCCTACTCGCTGATCTTCAACCTGCTATTCATTCCCGGCCCGTACCTTGTCGGCATGTTCGCGTTGATTCTGCTGCCTAACCTGGCCAATCCGGAAACCGCGATCTTCGAGGTCGCCGACGCGGTCTTGCCGACCTTTGCCGTGGGCATCGTGATGGCTGCGATCATGGCGGCCATCATGTCTACCGCCGACGCGTTGCTGCTGCAGGCCGGAACCATTGCCAGCCAGGATATCTACGCGCGCTTCATCAACAAGAAAATGAGCGACGGGCAGATGGTGTGGGTCTCGCGCATCACCGTGCTGGCTCTGGCGCTCATTGGTTTCGCCATTGCGGCCTTTGAACCGCCTGCGGTGGCGGCCATCGTGATCTTCTCCACCACGGTACTTGGCAGCGCCTTTGTCCCGGCGTATGTCTGCGCGGTTTGGTGGAAGAAGGCCAATACCGTCGGGGCTATCTCCTCGATGATCGCCGGCACGGCAGTTTCCGTCCTCTGGCAGGTATCGGGTGCCCCGGAGGCCACCGGCATCGATCCGATGGTCACCGGAATCTTGGCCTCCACCGCGGCCATGATCATCGGCAGCTTGGCTTCCCAGGCGAACCACCCCGTTCCAGAGCGCATCGTCCGGGCCCTGGACGAGACGGCGAAGATCGGGCCGATCCCGACGAAGATGCTCATCGGCCAGGACGCGTTGCTGGCGGGGCAAGCCGAAATGGCCGGCCGCAATGAGTGAGCTGGTGCTGCGCACCTTGGTCGATGAGGACTATGCCCAGTCGATATTGCAAGCGAAAGCTCCGGGCCTGGAGGTGACCTCCGCTCGACTGCGGCACCACCCGTTTGCCGGTTTCATCTTCGACGTCTCGCACCTGGCCGGTCTCGTCGGAAGGACCCACGCGCTGGTGGACTACTACACCGGCAAGGCTTTTATCAGCGGCCCGTGGCAGGCGGCCGATCCGGACCGGGCCACGCAGCTCAGCCCGGTGCAAGACCCGCAATGGAACACCATTGATTTCGACACCGCACGGCAGAAAGCCAAGTCGCTGCTGGCAACCGCCGCGCTGCGCCGCGCCCGATTGGCGTGGAAAGGCGGAGTGCGGGAACACCGCAGCGTCAACAAGGTGTGGAAGCCGAACTGGGTGCTCGACGCGAAACTCGACGGAAAGTCCTACCGCATCATGGTGGATGGGCTGAATGGAGGCTATTTCTTCATCGACTGCTGAAGTCGGGCACCGCGATGTAACTGGCAGTGCGCCTGGGCGACGTCTCTCCGCGGGAATCCAGTCGGGAACAAGCAGAGCGCAAGCCTATGGAAAACTGGGACGCAATACGCACTTGCCAAGTTCGTGAAGGGTCGCGAATGCAGTGAACTGCTCGCCAGAAGTCGGACTGGGAATGCAGGAACCAACATCTGTGGGCAATTCACACGTTGCGCCGGCCCAAGGGAAAAGGCGAATCAAAACGGTCGGCTGCTACAAGCTGGCTCCTGTTGCCGATCGATATGGAGTCGCTCGGGCAGGCGGCCCGCTACAGTTCCAAGCTCGTCGGTGCTGGTGCGTTGGAGTTCTCGGACCAAGCCGGTGCAGGCATACCAGCTAAGGTTCGAGTTCTTGAAGGTGGGTTGCAATTGCGCTGCGAGCTGTTCATGATCAGGCCGCGGGTAAGCGCACGGATCCCGTCGACATGCCCGGGGCAGGAAACGGTCAGCTGACGCGATGCGGTAGCCCGCGGTGTTGCTGGCCGACCGGCATCCTTCGCTTTTCAGAGGGTAATTGGAAGCTTGGAAGTCTTGCTCTTGGAGGCTCGTGCTTTGGTAAGGACATGGATTCGTCTTTGAATCACATGATTCCGGCTCATGGTCCCACGTCACGTTGGCCTAACCCTCTGCCCGTTTGGCTGCCAAGATCATCGGAAGAGATGCAATATGGCTCCCATGCCCACAAGGCACCGTGCGTTGCGCCTCCTGGACTAGGCCATTGGTATTAACCCTGGCCTCGATAATGGACATACCTCGATGACTAATATCTTGCTAAAAATGAGAGTCAGCACACCGGGTGATGCGCAGCACGCCGAAGCCGAGGAGGAAATCTTGAACGTACAGTCTCGATTCGCAAAGATTCTGTCAATGAATCTAGATGCCGCCGAACAGAAGCAGATTCCAGAGCTAACGCCGCAATTGGCACAGAAGCTAATCGATCGAATCGACACGATTCCTCTGTTCGCGCATGCCTACTCGCTACTGGGAAATTTCACTTATGGCACCTACCGCCCCAGCGACCTGCTGACCTACGCTTTTGAGCATGAACTGGACGGTGTCTGCATCCACCTGCTTGATGGCGAAGAGCGCAGCCTGGGGCAGGCCAGCGACGCGGAGCTTCGGGAGTTCGGAGCCACCGCGCACCAGCTGGGGCTCAAAGTACATCTGGAAATCAGCAGCACCCACAAGACGGACCTCGACGACGTGGTGCGCATTGCGCGGATCCTGAACGTCGAGCACATCCGAGTGTATTCACGCTACGAAGGCCTGCTGTCCGAGGTTCTCACCATGGTCGACAGCGACTTGCAATACCTGATCGTGCTGGCCGAGAAATACGACCTTCAGTTCTACTTCGAACAGCACGAGGAATTCAAGAGCTTCGAAATCGCAGCAATCCTGGAACGTGCAAACCATCCCCGGCTGCATGCACTGTTCGACTTCGGGAACATGATCAACGCCTACGAGCGCCCTTTGGACGCGCTTAATCACTTGGCGCCGCACATCGGCCAAGTTCATCTCAAGGGCATCAAGATCATGCCGGAAGATGGAGGCTTCGGCCACCGTGGGGTATTGCAAGGCAGCGATGACGACGACATGCCAAGCCCGCGCATGCTGTTGGACCTTTTGCTCTTGGGAGAGGATGAACCGCAGTTGGTCGCCTTCGCCCTAGAGCAGGAAAACCATTACCGTGCTCCGGCTTTCCGCCGCGCAGATGACCCGGAAGATCCGTTTATCGCCTATCGCGATCTGAGCACTACCGACCTTCCGGCCTCACTGACCTTGGACGAAATGCTGGTTGAAGAGCCGCAGTGGGCGGTCAACCAGCTGACCTATGTTCGAACAGTCCTTGCTCAACTGCGTGAACTTGCCATGTGCCGACTGGAATCGGCGTCCGAGGACGCGGCCCGCAACGAAACTCTTCAGGAGACCTGCTAATGAAAACGATCAACAAGGCCAAGTGGGGCAAATTCGTCCTGCTGATCATGGGCGGCGGCACCATTTACAAGTTGGCCAATCTCAAGGACGTTTTCTATGTCCCCATGCAGGAGCACCTCGGGCTGAGCAACACCGAAATCGGACTGCTGTTAAGCATCAACTCGATCGTGGCCACCGCCCTGTTTGTAGTCGGCGGATACCTGGCTGACCGTTTCCAGACCCGCACCGTGATCAGTGCAGGCCTGATCGGCGCCGGTGCCATCGGCTTCTACATGGCCTCGTTCCCGGACTTCAACATGATGATGGTTGTGTTCGCGATGCTCGCGGTGTGCTCGGACTGTCTGTTCTGGCCGGCGCTGCTCAAGAGCGTCAGGCAGTTGGGCGACGGCGACGAGCAGGGACGCATGTTCGGTTTCCTCGAGGGTGGCCGCGGTGTCATCGACACCATCGTGGCGTTCTCGGCCCTGGGAATCTTCATCGCCATGGGATCGGGCCTCGCTGGATTCCGTGCCGCGATCATCGCCTACTCTTCGATCAATATCGTGATCGGCATCCTGCTTTTCTTCCTGTTGCGCGGCAATTCTGCGCCGGACATCCAGGATGCCGCGGCAGCTGAGACTATGGCGCACAAGCCGACCGTAGGGGATTCCTTGAAGCTGATTGCGCGCATGCCGCAGCTGTGGTTGGTCAGCTTCACCGTGTTCATGGTTTACATCGTCTATGTGGGGCTGACCTACTTCATTCCGTACCTGTCCACCGTGTACGGACTGCCGGTGGCTCTGGTAGGCATCTTCGGCATCATCAACCAGTACGGACTGAAGATCATCGGCGGTCCGCTGGGCGGCTACCTGGCCGACAAGAAAGTCAAGAGCTCCAGCAAGTACCTGAGCTATTCTTTTCTGGCCCTGCTTCCCGTAATGGCGCTTATTGTCTTCCTGCCACAGGACGAGAAATTCACCGTACCGGTCATGGTTGCCTGTCTGGTCTTCTCATTGATCGTGTTCTCGATGCGCGGTGTTTTCTGGGCGCCGATGGATGAGGTCGGCATCCCTGATCAGATCAGCGGCACCGCCTTTGGCGTTGCCTGTCTCATCGGATATGCGCCGGGCATGTTCGGATTCCTGATCTACGGAGCGATCCTTGACGCATACCCGGGAGCCACCGGATTCCATCTGGTCTTCGCGATCATGTGCGGGCTGGCAGTAATCGGCAGCGTGATCGCCATGCTGGTGGCCAAGACCGCTAAGAAGGCGAAAAAGGTCACCACTGGCGCCTAGCGACCTCGGCAGCGCATTTCACGGCGGGTCGGCCCATAGAATACGAAGGTATACTGGGCTGGCCCGTCGTCGGCCGTGTCCTGCGGTCCGAAGCTGCTGGGGGGAGAAGGATCCATGGTGAAGGGAAGCGGAGGAAAGTTGCTGGGCGACCTGCGGCTGGACCGAGCTGGAGACAGCCCGTTGCATCGACAGATCTACACGCAGATCCGCACCATGATCCTCAGCGGACAGCTTCCCGGCGGCACGAGGCTCCCCTCTACCCGAACCCTGTGCACCGAGCTCAATGTTTCCCGGATTACCTTGGTTAACGCGTTCCAGGCTCTGGCCAGCGAAGGATTCCTGCGTTCCAGAGCTGGCGATGGCACCTACGTGGGCGACGAATGGCACAACGACTTCAGCTTCTCACCGGTGTCTCGACGCCCCGAACTATCGGTGCGCGCAGGGCTGAGCACCTCAATCCGCGGCAGCGAGCTGCACAAGCAGGCGCTGACCTCCTGGAACCCGGAAGACTCCGAAACTTTCGTGGCCAGCCAAGTCGGGACCGACCTGTTCCCCGCCCGCACCTGGAAAACCCTGGTGGCTCGCCACAGTGAACGCCGCTCCATCGACATGCTCGGTTACGGCGAGCCGCTGGGTTACCTGCCCCTGCGCGAAGCGGTGGCCGAATACCTGCGCGATTCTCGGGGCATCACACCGGCGGCCGAACAGATCGTCATCACCACCGGCGCGCAGCAGGCGTTCAATGCGCTCATGCTGCTGATGACCGATCCAGGGGACCACGTCTGGATGGAGGACCCGGGACACATCGCCGCGGCCAAGGCGATGCTGGCAAACGGCTGCACCGTGCACGGCGTCCCTATTGATGAGCAGGGTGCGAACCTGGCCGCAACGGAAGACTTTCCGGCCGGTCGTCTCATGTTCCTGACTCCCGCCCGACAGCACCCCTTAGGTGTGCGCATGTCCCTGGCCCGTCGCATGGAGTGGATCTCCTGGGCCAATGAGCGCAACAGTTGGATCATTGAGGATGACAGTGATAGCGAACTGCGCTATCGCGGGGCGCACTTGCCGCCGCTGTTCGGTCTGGATCGCGGTGCGCACGTGGTGCATGTGGGATCGTTCAGCAAAGTCATGTTCCCTTCTATCAGGGTCGGCTACGCGGTGCTGCCAGAGGACCTGGTCCAGCCCTTCGGCGCCGCGATCTCCGTGACCGGTCGGAGTCCATCCACACTGATCCAGGCGGCCGCGGCCGACTTCCTGCGCGAGGGGCACCTGAACTCGCATATCCGACGCACCCGGAAAATCTACGAAACCCGGCAGGCGGCGTTGTTGGAAGAACTGCACCGGCAGGTGGATCCGTTCATCCATGCCAGCCCGGTGGACGCGGGGATGCATTTGATCGCCAAACTGCCGCCGGGAATCGACGATCAGCTTTTGGCAGCGCAGCTGGCCGACCGCGGGGTCTACACCTATGCACTGGGGGACTACGTGCTGCAGCAGCCGGCTCCGCCGGCCCTGCTCATCGGCTTCGCGGCTACCGAGGCGCGGCATATGCCCGACGCCGTGGGCTACATGGTCCGCGCACTGCATCATATTGGCCATCGCTGGTAGTGCTGCCTCGCAGAGGCAGCCGCCTGCTCACCGGATTATCCGGTGAGCAGGCGGCTGCCAGCATATTACTGCCCGTTACTTGTTCGCGGTCAGCAGCGACATCATTTCGAAGACCAGCGTGGCCGCGGCCAGCGAGGTGATGTCCGCGTGGTCATAGGCCGGAGCGACCTCCACCACATCGGCGCCGACGATGTTCAGGGTTCCCAATCCGCGCAGGGTCTGCAGGATCTCGCGTGAGTGCATGCCTCCCATCTCGGGGGTGCCGGTGCCCGGCGCATAGGCGGGATCGAGCACATCGATGTCGATTGACAGGTACACCGGGGTGTTGCCAATGCGGTCCTTGATGCGCTGCACGACCGCGGGGATGCCCATCGTGTCGATGTCCGAGCAACGGATGATCTGGAACCCGAACTCGTGGTCGCGGATGAAGTCGTCCTTGTCGTACACCGGACCGCGGATGCCCACATGCATGGAGCGCTCCTCGACCAGCAGCCCCTCTTCGAAGGCCCTCCGGAACATTGTGCCGTGGGTGATCTCCTCGCCGAAGTACGTGTCCCAGGTGTCCAGATGTGCATCGAAGTGCAGCAGGGCCACCGGCCCGTGCACCGCCGCGGTCGCGCGGATCATCGGCAGGGCAATGGTGTGGTCGCCGCCGATGGCGATCACGGTCTTGTCCTTGGCAACCAGGCGGGTGGCCTGCTCCTGGATCTGCTGCACGGCCAGCGCGTTGTCATAGGGGGTGCAGGACAAATCCCCGGCATCCACGAACTGCGCGGACTGGACCGCGGTGGTCTGCAGTTCGGGGTGGAATCCCGGGCGCAGCAGGCGCGAGGCCTCGCGGACGTTGGAGGGGCCGAAGCGGGCTCCCGGGCGGAACGAGGTTCCGCCGTCGAAGGGTACGCCGACGATTGCGACGTCGTAGTCCGGCACTGATCCAAGCTGTGGCAGGCGGGCGAAGGTGCCCAGGCCTGCGTAGCGTGGCACCTCGGTGGCGGGCACGGGGCCGACGGGGACGAAATCAACCATGATGGTTCTCCTTGGAATTCTTTGCGCAGCCTATGGAAGGGTGATCCACACGGTTTTGGTTTCGGTGACGTAGTCCAGCTGTTCCGCGCCCAGATCGCGGCCGAAGCCGGATTTCTTGTAGCCGCCGAACGGCATGGCCGCGTCGATGGAGCTCTGCGCGTTGACGTAGACGGAACCGGCCTTCAGATCCTTGGATAACTGGTGCACGCGGTTCAGGGACTGTGAGTAAATGGTGGCGGCCAGGCCGTAATCGCTGTCGTTGGCCAGGGCCAGCGCCTCCTGTTCGGTGGAGAATCGCTGGGCCACCAGAACCGGGCCGAAGATCTCCTCGCGCACCACGACCATTTGGTTGGTGCAGTCTCCGAAGATCACCGGCGCCACGTAGTTGGTGGCGCCGTCGTCGATTGGGCCGCCGCACAATAGCTTGGCGCCTTCCTCCACACCGGCTCTGATCAGGTCGGTCACCGAACGGTACTGGGCCTCGGAGACCAGTGGGCCGATGGTGGCTTCCGGATCCAGGCCCGGGCCCAGTTTCCATGATTTGGCGTTGACAACCAGCTTGTCCATGAACTCGTCGTAGATCGAGCTCTGCACGTACAAGCGCGAACCGGCGTCGCAGATCTGCCCGGCGTTGAAGAAAATGCCAAAGGCGACTTCTTCCACGGCCTTGTCCAGATCGCAGTCCTCGAAGACCAGGACCGCGGACTTGCCGCCCAGTTCCAGGGTCATACGGGTCATGTTCTCCAGGGCCGCATGGCCCACCGACATCCCGGTTTTGGTAGATCCGGTGAAGGTGATCTTGTCGATGCCCCGATGCGCGGCCAGCGCCGCGCCCACGGTGGAGCCCTTACCGGTGAGGATGTTGATGACCCCTGCCGGGATGCCGGCCTCCAGCGCCAATTCGGCGAAGCGCAGGGTGGTCAGCGAGGTGACCTCGGGCGGCTTGACGACTGTGGTGCAGCCGGCCGCCAGGGCCGCGCCCAGCTTCCAGGCCAAGGTCTGCAACGGGAAATTCCACGGCACGATGACGCCGATGACGCCGACCGGTTCCTTGCGGGTATAGGCAACGTAGTTGCCTTCGAGTCCTGCTGGCTCGCCGCTGCGGCCGGAGATCTTCGAGGCCCAGCCTGCGAAGTAGCGGTAGGTATCGATGGTGCCCTGGATGTCCATCTCGGCCTCGGCGAGAGGCTTGCCCACGTCGATGGATTCCAGGATGGCCAGCTCCTGGAAATGCGCTTCGATCAGGTCCGCCAAGCGGTGCAGCATGCGTTCGCGGGCCAACGGGGTCTGCGTAGCCCACCCACCGGATTCGAAGGCGCAGCGGGCCGCCGCGACGGCTTCCTCCAGGTCCTCGACGGTGGCGCTAGCAAGGGTGGAGACCTGCTGGCCGGTGGAGGGCTCGATGACCGCCACGGTGGCGCCGTCGGAGGCCGGCCGCCAGACGTTGTTGATGAACAGCTCGTGCTGGCGACCCAGGAATTCCTGGACGCCGGCGGGTACGTTGTAGGCGGCCAGGTAGGCCTGCGGGTTCTCGAAGGTCTTCATTGCTGCCTCGGTATTGATTGGCGAAGTCATGGTCTGCTCCAAAGGATTCGTGCTCGAAGAGCTCTAGTAGTTGACGACGAGGCGGCCTTCGGCCTGCCCCCGGTCCAGGGCCTGGAAGGCATCGTTGATCTCGGCGAAGGGGAGGGTCTTGATCGTGGACCTGATCTTGCCCTCCTTGGCGAGGGCGAGAACCTGGTCGCGCTCCAGCCGGGTGCCGTCGGCGCTGCCGATGATCGTGATGCCCAGATCGATGATTTCTGCCGCGGCGAAGCTGAACGGCTGATTGGGCAGCGCCACTTGGATGAAACGAGCGGTCGGTGCGGCCAGGTCGAACATGCTGCGGAAGACCTGAGGGGAGGGGGCGAAGCTCAGGCAGGCGTCGGCGCCGCCCAGGGCCTGGATAGCCGCCACGGCGTCATCGCCCGGGGTGTAGGCGGCGTAGGCGCCCAGTTCCTTGGCGGTTTCGAGCTTGGCGGGATCCAGATCGATGCCGATCACCTTGGCGCCGTACAGGGCCGCGCACTGAATGGCGTACTGGCCCAGGCCGCCCAGACCGAAGACCACCGCGACGGACCCCGGCTCCAGCTGGGCCTTGCGGACCGCGCTGTAGGCGGTGACGCCTGCGCAGAGCAGCGGTGCGGCATCCGCGGAGGAGAGTTCTTCCGGGATCAGCGAGACCCAGGCGGCCGGGGCGATGACATACTCGGAAAAGCAGCCATCTACATGGACTCCGGTGGCCTTCGAATCGCGGCAGTAGGTTTCCAGGCCGCGGCGGCATTCGCGGCAGCTGCCGCAGGCCTCGTAGACGAACCCGACGCCCACCCGGGCACCGAGGGCAAGGTCTGCGCCTTCGCCCCGGACGGCCACGGTGCCCACGCCTTCGTGGCCCAGGATCGCCGGCTTCTCGCGAGGTAGTTCGTCTTCGCCCTTCCAGAAATGCACGTCGGTGTGGCAGACGCCGCAGCTTTCCATCTTGATCAGCACTTCGCCCTTGCCCGGGGTCGGGATCCGGGTCTGGCGAAGGTCGAGCGGGGCGTTGTCTTCGGTGTAGAAGGCGGCAAGCATGGTATTGGTCATTGCGGTTCAGCTCCTATTTAGTGGTAGTTGAAGTGGTCGAATCGGAGGTGTACGCACCCAGTCCGCGGGGCAGGATGAAGAGTCTTGAAGCGATCCAGTACACGCTGCCGGCCGCGGCGGCGGCCAGCAGCGAAGCGGTGGTGTAGCGGAACCATTCGCTGTGCTCGAAGGAATACGGGTTGAAGGTCACCGTGAAGACGGCGGCTCCGATGGCGAAGGCCGACATCGCTGCGATGTTGAACCCGCCGGTGAAGTAGTAGCGCGAGGCCTTGCCTTCGATGAACAGGTCCTTCAGCGCCACGTGCGTGCGGCGCAGAATGAAGTAGTCCACGATCATGATGCCGGTCAGGGCGCTATACAGCGCCGCGGTCCAGACTAGGAAGACCATGAATCCGTCGTAGAGTCCGGGAAGGACGAACAGGACGACGGCAGGGACCAGACAGAATCCTGCCACCAGCTGTTCCCAGCTGAATCTCCTGAGCAGCGTGTCGAACATCTGCCGTAATCCGACCACTGCGGTGTACAGGATATTGGCCATGCTCGTCACGTTGGCAAAAGCGACGAAGAGCAGGACGATCACGCTGAGCCACAAACCGCCGGACTCGGTCATCCACTGCGTGGGGTCCGCGCTGCCGAACTTGATGGCGCCGACCAGGCCCACCGCTTCGCCAAGCGAGGCCGCTGCGCCGATTCCGATCAGGTTTGGCCAGAACGCCACGCGCTCGTTTTTGGTGATGCGGGACAGGTTGCCCAGATACGGCCACCATGAGAAGCCTGCGGCGATGTTGATTTCCACGGCGATCATGAAGTTCACGGCGTTCGAATCGAACGGCTGACTCAGTGCCGGAAGGGACAGGAGCTCGGCGAGGCTGGAATCCTTCAGGAAGATGTAGATCATCACGCCCATCACCAGGAACAGGGCCGGGGCGACTATGGTGTTGAAGACCTTGATGGAGGTGGGGCCCTTGGCCACGACGAATGCGGTGATGGCAATGGCAACCAGGGTGATCGCGTAGATATGCCAGCCGGTTGGCTCCGGTTCGCGTTGCAGCACCACGGAGACGGCCGAGTCGATGGAACGGCCGAACATGATGCCCAGCACGACCAGCCAGCCGACGGTGAGCAGGATCATGGCAACGATGTAGATCAGCCGGCTGCCGTGGTGTCCGAAGACGCTGCGCATGAACGTGTATTGCTCGGTGCCGTACTTGCCTGCGCTGACCGAGACCGCCAGTCCGACGAGCAGCACTCCTAGAACGTTGCCAAGAACGATTGCCGACAAGCCTTGCTTAACATCGACCACCAGCGCCAGTGACCCACCGATCAGGAAACCCCAGGTGGCAATGGCAAGTGCAGCGTTGGCCCAGGTGTATTCCCAGAAGCCCCAGAGGCGCTTGCTCGGCGGGAGCGGTGCCCTGCCGCGTTCTGCTTCGATGGCGTAATCCATGTGAATTCGCTTTCAGGAGGGTCCGGAATTCTCAGAATTTCCGGGCGAGAGGCTATTGGAGTGCGAGGGTCAAGACGTAGGCAATGGCGAGAAGGAGTCCGACGACGAGGTATTCGCCGCGGGAGAGCTGCCCCTTTTGATGCGTTGCTTCATGCGCTGCGAAGTCTTCGCACACGTGACTTCGTTCGGTGAGGAAGGCCTGCTCGTCGGGGGTGGCGTCGTGTGAGCTTGCAGTGTTCATGGCGACCACTTCTGTGTAGATTTTCGAGTTGCTGCTTGAAGGCCCGGTGTGGTGAATCGAGCCGGACGGCGGCTCATCCGTTGAGGGTTTCCTCTGGTGGCCGCGTACTTTGATATTCCATAAATCCGGGTATGACGTGATGTATTCGGTCGTTTCGGACTTGTATCCATCTTCCGGCCAGGATGTGATCCGGGCAACAGGTGAACTGTAATCACTTGGCGGAGCGCGGTGTTACACTCTGTAAATGCCCTTGACGATCCGCCAATTTCTTCAGAACCCGGCGTTCAACAGATCGCGTCCCCACATCCTCGGTGACGGGACACGATTGGACGATGACGTGCGCGGAATCCACATCGCCGAATCCGCGGATCTGGCAGGACTCATCGAGGGCGGGGAGCTGATCCTGTGCTCGGGATTGGGGTTGAGTCAATCCGTTGAACAGGCAGCCGCGTTCCTCGACGAGCTCCATCGCTCCGGGGCCAGCGGAGTGGTCTTCTCCTTCTTGGCCGACGAGGCCCCGGTCAAGGCGGCACTTCGCACGGCGGCTACTTCCATGAGCTTCCCCGTGGTCTTGCTCGATGACCGCGCGCGTTTCATCGAAATCATCGAAGCCTATAATGAGATTTCGCGATCCGCGATGGTGGTTTCCGGCCCCGACGCGGTGGCGGATTTTCTGAGTTCTCCGGTCGCCGAACAGCTTTCGGTTCTTGATCTGCTCCGCACCGCGGCGGACCTGCTTGATAGGCCGCTGATCCTGGAAGACGAGCTGTCGGTAGTCCTGTTCCAGCGCGGTTTAGGCATGGAGCAGATGTCCCTTTATGCGCAGTCTCGCCAGCGAGCATGGGGGTTGGAGCAAGGCCGTTTTGAGCTGGCTGGCGAGCAGTGGGTGCACAATCCAGTATTCGTCGATGGCCGGAGGGTCGGACGCATCGTCTGCCCGTTGTGGCGCGAGTCGGCAGGATTCGCGGTCATCCTGGATCGGCTTTCCCGAATTCTCGGGCAAAAGCTGAGCGGAGACCTTGACCGGCTGCACCTGCTGCGCCAGGAATTCTTGGCTGATGCCATTGCGGATCTGCGGACCAATCAAACCGTAACGGAACAAGGCGCATGGCTGCGCCTGCGCCTTTTCGGGGTCACAGATGTGCTGGAGCTGATTCCCGCGGTGTTGTGCATTGCTTCGGGCGCAGACGAAGAAAATGATCTCAGTTCGCTGATTCGCAGATTGCGGATCGCCTTCGAGGATTTCCCGGTCCCGGTGATTGTGCGCAATGGACTAGGCGACGAATCGGAAGCCGTTGGAATGATGTTCTGCTTGGCTTCTCATGAACACCCCGAGGTGCTGCTGCAAAGAGCTTACCGGCTCGTTGAATCAGAAATTGGCCATCGGCAATGGAGTATGGGAATTGCCGGAAGCTTCGAATCATTGAAGCGGGCCGCGACGGACGGACTGCTCGAAGCCTATCGAGTGGCGCGCGGGGCATTGAGCATGGTGGTGCGCAAGCCCAAGTACTACCTGGCGCACGATCTGGGGTTCCGCTGGATACTTCAGACGCTCGTGAGCACCCCCGAGGGCGCAGCTTTCGTTCGGGATCAGCTTGGTCCTTTGAAAGAGGAGCCGGAGCTGCTGGCGATTCTGGAGGCATATCTGGGCGCCACGGGAAATATCGCGGAACTGTCGAGGTCGGTGCACCTTAGCCGCCCCAGCGTCTACGCGCGGCTTCGGCGGTTGCACGAGGAGTTCGGCATCGACGTGGAGAATGCGGACACGCGCACTTCCTTGCATATGGCTTTGGCGTTGTATCGGCTGGAGGGCCTGTAATCCATGCGCGCATTGAATTCTCAGTCCCTCGAAGCCCCGGCGTTCCTGCCGCATTTGCCGAAAGGGAATCGAGCCTGACCAGGCTGGCACCGGGACCCGGGGCCTGCCTGCATGACCTGTTGTTTCGCGCTCGCACGGAGAACAGGCGGGCGAGATCGATGCGGTCTCGCAGTTCTCCCGGACCGTCGGTTTCCCGACTAGCCCGCGCCCCCGGCCAATGCGCGGCGGAAGATCTTCGCGACTACTTCCCGGTCGGGTATCTGATCGGACAGGACCAACTGCAGCTGCAGGCCGCACAATGCCACGCCCAGCATCTTGCCGGTGATCTCATCGGAGCGGTGGCACAGGACCCGGGTCAATCCGAGGTCCCAATCCGCGGCGGCCTTGCGCAGTGCCAGCCTGGTGTAGGCCAGGGCATAGAGGTGCGACTCGAAGACGGCGGCGGTGCTGTTCTCGCCCAAAAGGTCCATGACATATCCGGTGAGCGCTTCTGCCATATCCGCGTCGTCCGGCAATCGGCCTGCCCACTGCTGGAGCTCTTCCACGCCACGCTGCGCGGCCCGACCGCCACGGCCAGCCGGGAAGGATCGTTCTACGGACGGTACCGGCTCTGCGCGATCGATGGGACGATCCTGACCTTGGCGGACATCGAGCAGAACCGGTACAAATACTCGAAGCATGCCGGTCACCACGGCGGGACCGGGTACCCGCAAGCCCGCCTGCTGGCGTTGATCGCCTGCGGCACGCGCAGCATCATGGATGTCGTGTTCGGGCCGACGACCATCGGGGAAACCACCTACACCCCGCAGCTGCTGCGCTCCATGGATGAAGGGATGCTGATCATGGCCGACCGGAACTTCGCCTCCGCCGGGCTGCTGCACCAGCTCCGGAAGACCGGCGCGCAGTTCCTGGTGCGGGTCAAGCTCGGACGGCAGCTGCCGGTGCGCCAGATACTGCCGGACGGATTCTATCTTTCAGTGCTGGCCGGACAACCGGTGCGGGGGCTCACCGCGAACATCACCGTGCATGCCGAGACAACCAGACGCACCGAAACCTACCGATTGGTGACCAGCATGTGCACCTGGACTCGACCCGCGTCGGCTTGCCCTTCCGCGAGCACACCAGCCGTCCCGGGGTCTGGGGCATGATGGGCAACGACCGGGAGAACTGGCGCGACGTGGAAATTGGATTGCCCGAGCGCGTGGCCGGAACCCTGGAACGGATGATCGCCCGCGGCACCACCAGTTGGCGTACCTTTGCCCAGGTGGACGTGGGCTGCATGCTCGTGAAATATGAAGCCGTGGTAGCCATCAAGGAGAAATTCGCCAACGAGGCCGACGTGCAGATCATGGTCTTCCCTGTGCCCGGCATCCTTCGGGAGCCGGGCACAGGGAAATACTTGGAAGACGCGCTCAAGGCAGGTGCCGACTTCATGGTCGGCATCGATCCCTGCGAGCTGGACCGCGACCCGGTCCGCCATTTGGATGTGGTGTTCGGCTTGGCCGCCTCGTGCAGGTGGACATCGGCATCCACCTGCACGAGGCGGGCACGCAGGGAGTCTTTTCCGCGGAACTGATTGCCGAGCGCACCCGGGCGCTGGGCATGGAAGGCAGGGTCAACCTGTCCCACGCCTATGGACTGGGCGCAGTCGGCGAAGCCACCAGTCGGAAGCTGAGCGACACCTTCGCCGAGCTGGACTTCTCGCTGACCTCGGTCGCACCGAGCACCTCCACCCTCCTGCCGCTGCTGGGCCTGGCCGAACCCGTGGTGCGCTTCGGGCTGGGAAAGGACGGGCAATGGGACTATTGGAGCCCTTATGTCAATTGCGAGATGCTGGACCGGACCTGGCAGCTGGCCTTCGTGTACGGCATGCCCAAAGACGAGCAGATCGAACATGCGCTCGCCGTGGCCGCCATGGGCGGCGCGTCGATCATGAAGCGCGAGATGCCGCGGCTGGCGTCCGTGGCCGACCGACCGGGCATAGCCGTGGGAGACCGTGCGGACCTAGTGCTGATGGATGGCCAGACGGTTGCCTCGGCCGTCATGGAGCGCGGCGCCGACCGCACCGTCATCCGTGACGGGCGAGTGGTGCCACGGGTTGAGGGTACTGTCGGTCAGCGAGCCATTCTGAGTTGGTGGATTCAAGGGATCGTGTGCAGCACGCCAAGTCCCAGACAGGCACAACGGACAGGCCCGCGACATTCGGAGCTGCACGGAACGCTTCACCCCGGCAATACCGCCGGTACCCCCGGTAGGCTATGCCCGAAATTTTGAAGACCGGCACCGCCTTGGCACCGGGATGACCGCCGCGCGAGCACGGTATCGATCCTTCAACGTGCCAGGGTTGGCTTGCGGGGTCCGCCCTCGTCTGCGGAAATGACTGCACCCCGGAGCAAGAGGGCCGTATTCTAGAGTTTTACAGGATGTCGAAATACGGTGCCCGGTCTGTAATACTGGTGGTGTGCAAAAATCCTCCCGTTCAACACGTGCTCTCAGAGGCACCGCCGCCGCGTTCTTCGCGACGTCCGTTTCTCTGGTTTCCCACGTACTTGCGGGCGGAGCCATACCGGACATCCTGAACATCGCGCTACCGCTGTCCCTGTCGCTCATGGTCTGCATCTTGCTCAGCGGCAAACGGTTCACGTTCTGGCGGTTGTCCATCATGGTGGGGTTCAGCCAGATGCTCTTCCACCTCCTGTTCTCCATGGGAGCAGGTCATTCCGCTCTTTCAACCGCGGGGCAAGGCATCCACGCACATCATGGAATATCCCTGGCGGTCGATGTGACCGGCTCGGCCAGTACCACCATGGCAAGCCACGGCGATGGCAGCATGCTGCTGGCGCACTTCCTTGCGGGGTTCGCTACCGTTCTGGTGCTTCACCGCAGCGAGCAGGTACTCATCGCGGCTTCGGAGATCATCGGCCTGTTCACCTGGAAACTCTTCTGGCGCCTGGTCAACTTCGCTTATCAGCCAGTGCGCCCGCAGACAGCGCCTGTGGAACCGCGCGAAATCCCTGCCTGCACGGTGGCCGTGTATGCCACGTCTGTCGTTCGCAGGGGCCCGCCCGTACTGGCAACGGTGTAAGACAACCTTGCAGTCCTTCTGGGCTGCGACTTTTCCGCTCCTGTTTGCAAAGGACCCGGAATCGGGCTCTGCCATGTCCCATCCCAGGACAAGCTACTGCGCTCGTGCACAATGATTTTTCCTGAAAGCATGCTGGCGAACGAATCTCACTGAGTTCGTTCTATCAGCGTTGCCTTTCCAGTCTCCAGTGCGTCCTCCGTCCTGAACCCCGGAGGCCAACCAGTCCTGCCTCGCACCGCACCTTCGCAAGCCCTATTCGACCAGGGCTTTTTTCTCCCCTGCTGTGCCCAGCACAATGTTCCCTGACCGCCGATAGCAACATCGGTGTTTTCAGGCTCCACAGCAGCACTGATTCGGAGCACCCTATTTGTGCTTCCCTCATTCTCCTAGGATGAACCGTGAAAACTTCTTTTGCCCTGCGCACCACTGCCCTATCCGCTGCCGCGTTGATCGCCTTGGCGGGTTGCGCCGCCACCCCTGCTGCTAACAGCAACCCGGCTCCAGCTGGCGCTTCTGTCACCATGAAAGATCCATGGGTGAAGGCTATCGACGAGGGGATGTCGGCGGGATTCGGCACAATTGAAAACACCGGAGACCAGGACATCACCGTCACCTCGGTCACGAGCCCGGCCTCCAGCGATCTGGAACTGCACGAAACGGTAGCCAACGAATCCGGGGCCATGGTGATGCGCGAAAAAACTGGCGGATTCACCATCCCCGCCCACGGCGAACTGCATCTTGAACCAGGGGGAAGCCACATCATGCTCATGGACCTCGCCGAACCGCTCAAGCCCGGCAGCGTCGTGAACATGAGCCTGGAATTCTCCGATGACACCAGCTTCGAGATCACCGCCCCGGTGAAGGACTTCGCCGGCGCGAATGAAGATTATGAGGGCTCCGAGCACGAGGGCATGGGTCATGACGAGTTGGACAAGGGCGACTCCGCATCCGAAAGCGCCCACGATCACTAATGCCACACGAAGACACACCCGCCAAATCAGGCCCTAGCAGGCGAGGAATTCTGTTCGGCGGCGCCGCAGCCGGACTGGGAGCGATCGCCGCTCTGGGGATCGACTCCCTGGCCGGCGCTGCTGCGCCAGCCGGCGCTTCGGAGCCGTTGCACGGCCAAACCGTGATTCCGTTCTACGGCGAACACCAGGCAGGAATCGCCACCGAGCCCCAAGCCCACGCCAACTACATCGCGTTGGATTTGCGCGATGACCTTGACCACGAGTCCCTGCAACGCCTGCTCCGGTTGCTCAGCGATGACGCGGCAAGGCTCACCCAAGGCCAAGCGGCCTTGGCAGACACCGAACCGGAACTGGGCACGGTTCCAGCACGGCTCACCGTGACCTTCGGATTCGGTCCGAAACTCATGGAACTCGCGGGGTCCTCGGCCAGCGAAGGCCAACCGTTGCCGGGGTTCAAGATCGACCGGCTCGAAGAACGCTGGAACGATGGGGATCTGCTGCTGCATATCGCTTCGGACGATCCATTGTCCGTTGCGCATGCCCAACGGATGATGCTCAAGGATGCCCGCCGGTTTGCCTCGGTGAAATGGGTGCAGTCCGGGTTCCGCCGATCACGGGGATCCGAGGCCAGCGGCACCACGATGCGGAATCTGTTCGGACAAGTCGACGGGACCGTGAATCCCATCCCCGGTTCGGAGGATTTCAACTCTGTGGTGTGGAACGCGGATGGGAGCACCACCATGGTCCTTCGGCGCATCCGAATGGATGTTGATACCTGGGATGAGCTTGACCGCTCCGGCCGGGAATTCAGTGTTGGGCGGACCCTGGGCAACGGAGCTCCGACCACGGGAACCCAAGAACACGATGAGCCTGACTTCGAAGCGACCAACGCCTTGGGGTTCACGGTCATCGCCGCGCAGGCGCACATCCGCAGAGCCCGGTCCGATAACACGAACGAGCGGATCTTCCGGCGTGGATACAACTACGACGAGCCGCCCAACGGGAATGACATCTCCAATTCGGGGCTGATCTTCGTGTCCTACCAAAAGAGCGTGGCCAAGCAATACACCCCGATGCAGCAACGCCTATCGGACCTTGACGCGCTGAACCAGTGGACGACTCCCATCGGCTCGGCCGTCTTCCTGATCCCCCCGGGCTGCGCCGAAGGAGGATTCATCGGTGAAACCCTTTTCGCAGCCTAGCCACCTGTACTCTTCCTACTTTTCCCTCAAGGACCGTTCATGACTTTTCTGGAAACCACGACCCCGGAATCCCAGCCACCGCCCGTGCCTTCGGGGCCCACCCGAAAGGGATGGCTCGGCCAGCTGCTGCTACGGCTGCACTTCTATGCGGGAATCTTCATCGGCCCGTTTATCCTTGTGGCCGCGGTGAGCGGCGCCTTGTATGCAATTACTCCGCAAATCGAACAGGCTGTCTATGCCGATCAGCTGCGCGCGCCGATAGCTGATTCCTATTTGCCGCTGGCCGATCAAGTTGAGGCGGCCAACACCTACCTGGGCAGTGATGATGCGCTGGTTGCGGTTCGCCCGGCACCGCACCCCGGTGATACCACCAGGGTGATGTATGCGGACGAGAACCTGGGAGCCAGCGAAACCAGGGCCATTTTCATCGACCCGGCCACCGCTGAAATCCGCGGAGACTTGACCGCCTACGGGACCAGCGGTGCGCTGCCCCTGCGGACCTGGATTGACCAGTTGCACCGCAACCTGCAGCTCGGTGAGCCGGGGCGCATGTATAGCGAACTGGCAGCCTCCTGGCTGGGAGTTATCGCCCTGGCAGGATTTGGCCTGTGGATTCTGCGCATCAGGAAAACCAAGCGAAAAAAAGACCTCATCCGCCCCGCTGTCAAGGCAAAAGGCTACCGGCGCCTGGCCAGCTGGCATGGATCGCTAGGGATCTGGGTCTTGCTCGGCGCATTCTTCCTCTCCGCCACCGGCATCACCTGGTCGACCTACGGTGGCGCGAATGTCAGTGAGCTGCGCGCCGCGCTGAACTGGGGAACCCCCTCGGTGGGCACGGAGCTGTCTGCCGCGGAGGGCAGTGCAGGTGATGAGCACGCCCATCACCACGGGGCCGCGCCCGCGCCAACCGGCGACTCGGTGAACCCGGCGGCATTCGATACCATGCTCTCGATCGCCAAGGAAGTCAACGTCAATACGGGACTGGTTGAGATCAAGCCGCCAGCCGCGAAAGGAAAGGCGTGGGTGGTCCAAGAGATCCAGCGGTCCTACCCGACCGAAGTCGACGCGGTCTCTATCAATGGGCAAACACTGGACGTCGTGGACCGTGTTGATTTCAGGGAGTTCAGCCTCGCCGCGAAACTCTCGCGATGGGGAATCGATATCCACATGGGCTCCATGTTCGGACTTCCCAACCAGATCCTGTTGTTCCTGGTCGCCTCGGCCATCGCCTCCATGGTGGTGCTGGGCTATGCGATGTGGTGGAAGCGCCGCCCCACGAAGAATCCCGCACTACGCATGGGCAAAGCCCCTGCACGTGGCGGCTTAACCCGCGCCCCATGGTGGGGCATCCCGTTGGTCTTGCTGGCTGCAGCTGCCGTCGGCGTCTTCCTGCCTCTTATGGGGATCAGCCTGGCCCTGTTCCTGCTCGCGGACCTGGTCGTTGGCTGGATTCATCGAGCCAAGAGCAAACGGCCGGCCACCAAGTAGCCAGCTGGCCTCAGTGGTGTTTGAACAGTGCCCTGCGTGCGATGCGCGGAGGGCACTTTTCTTCCCTGAAAGATCGATCTCGGTGCCTCGTAAAAGGCGCGCTCAGAGATGCAATTTGTGAAGCCGTATCAAGAAGCAGGATTCGTGCCAGCGGCCAATCCGGAAGGGTCGTTGAAGGGCCGGCCGTAATTCGGCAGGGCAAGCTCCTCATGGGCTTCGATTGGAGTGGCGTCATTGATCTTGTCACCGGGCCAGGCCTGCCAGGACCAGTGGAGATGTCCTGAGGAAGAGATAACAGCTCGCAGTGCGCGACCAGGGGCAGGGCGAGCAGCTCGTCAATGATCAGGTGCTGCAGCTCGCCGCTGTTGGCCACCGCGACATGGACCAGGTAGTCCTGGCTGCCGCTGACGTTGTACAGCGCGAGAGTTTCGGGCAAGGCCGGTGCCGTCTGCGCGAAGTCGTTGGCGGTGTCGCGGGCATGAGGACGGATCTGGATGCCCAAGAATGCCTGCTCGCCCTCGCCTTGCAGACTCGGCAGCGCATGGGCGCAAGCGGCCTCGACGGAGCCATTGCGGCGCATCCACCTGATCCGCTCTAAGCAGGTGTTGGGGCTACTTCGACCTTGGCGGCGATTTCCTTGTTCGGCATGGACTCATCCACCTGCAGTAATTCCGGTACCGCCCATTCAACCGAATCCAATTCAGGAGATTGGACCGAATTGCCCTTTGACCCAACCATGGACAAATCCTGACGAATCTGGCGCCTGGTCTGAGTCTGGAAACATGCTGGCGGACCGGAGGGCTGGCAGGGGAATCGAATCATGGGCGGCTTTCGCCCTGGCGCTTTTGGCGGCATTGGCGGTGCCCGGCGCGGAGCTGGAAGCCTCAGCGCTGTTTCGGGTCGAAAAAAAGCGCACCTAGAATTCCGGCCGACACGCCCAAGAGGTTCGCCAACGCCCGTTCAAGCATCACGCTGGCATCCACACTCGGGTCAGCCAACTCCAGCATGAGCATGATCTGCGGGGTGAAGAAGCTGAGTGCCAGTCCGTAATTCCGGGTCATGTAGCCTTCGGTGGGGAACATCAAGAAGATGACGGCCAGCCCGAGCCAAACCTCGGGAAGCTGAAGAGAATAGATGCCCAGCAGCACGAGCAGGCCGGCGACGGTGCCGGCGACGCGATGCGCCCCTCGGCTCAGTCTGCCGCGCGCGTTGCCTGCCGCCAGCGGCACGACGGCACTGGCCATGACCCACGCCAGATGATCCACGCCCAGCAGCATCGCGATGGATCCTGCCAGCAGGACGACGCAGCCATAGCAGCCCGCTCGGCGCAAGATCTCTTGCCAGGGCAGTCCGCGTCCGGTGTTCCGCCTTTCGGATCCCACGAACCGGGCCGTCTGGCCAAGCACGATGCTGAACATCGCGGTCAAAACGAACGCCGCGAGACCCGATGTTGCAAGCTGTTCTCCGACGGGCAGGCTTCCCAAGGCGCCGAACGCGAACAGGGGGAAGAAGGACCCTCCGGGTTTCAGGCCGAACCGATCCGAACACAGCGAGCTGCATAATGCCACCATGATTCCGGCGGCCAGGAAGGGCCACGGGGCCAGATGCCACGGGGCGATGAAAATTGCCGATATGCCCGCGGCAAGCATCATCGCCGCCGCGAGTGCCTGGTCCTTGAGTCGTTGCAGGCGATTCGGATTTCTTCCGTACATTCCAACGACCGAGCCGAAGACCGCATAGACCATCAGCTCGCCGTGGCCCAGGATCAGCAGGACGATTCCGGGAATGGCGAGGCCGAACCCCACCCGCAAGGCCGGCCGCAGCTCGGGTCGATGCGCCGCGCGCAGCAGCTGCCAGTTTGGTGTGCCCCACGCGGACGTCGTGCGAAGCCTGACGTCCATGCCCGTTGAACCTACTTTCCCTAGTCCGTTGAGCTTCGCGACGGCGCAAAATCACCCGGTGGTTCAAGTGTCCGTGAGCAGGCTTGATCATGTCCAAGAATTACTTCCAATGGATCAATAGATCGACCTTATTATGCTAGGTCAGTAGCGTAATCGGCGTTCGGGAAGATCTTGGTCACAGTTTGTAAGAAAGCTCGTGGCACCGGCGGCAGCGATTGCGCGCAGTGCATCACGAGCACCATCTGGGCTTTGACGTGCGGAGCGACCAAGGCCGTCTGCTCAAGTCCGGGCAGCAGCCCGAAGGGATCCAGCCATTGCTTGGGGACGATACTGGCCCATTGGCCGGTAGCCACGTAGGCAATGAGCGAAGCCACGGAATCGCACTCTATGCGTGGCTCGGCGCGCATTCCGCTAGCGGCAAGCGCGGCATCGAGTACTTGCCGGCCCCGCAAGCTGCCGTCCAAAAGGCATAGCGGAAGTTCCAGCGCTGCGCTCCAGCCTGCAAGGGTGCGATCTTCGGGCAACATCCCGACCGCGCTGAGCAGCACATGCTCTTCGGCGTACAGGGGGACTACCCGCAACCCCACGAGGTCCTCGGGCACGGCATAGATGAGCCCGGCGTCCAGTTCGTAGTTCTTGATGCGGCGCACGATGTCAGCCGAGCGAAGGCTCGATTCCAGGACGATGCCCACCTGGTCGTAGACGCGCGCGAATGGGTCCGTCAGCTGGACCACGGTGGTCGCCGCGGCCGGAACAACGCCCAAGCGCAGAGATCCCTTGATCCCTGATCGCAAAGCATGAGCCTCTTGGCGCAGGGAGTCCCTGTCGCTGAGCATGCGCCGCGCCCAACGCAGAACCGACTCGCCTTCCAAAGTTAGCCCTTGGAAAGAATGCCCGCGGCGGACCAGCGGCACGCCCAGTTCGTCTTCGAGCTTGCGAATGGATTCCGAGAGCGCCGGTTGGGAGATGCGGCAGAACTGCGCGGCCCTCGCGAAGTGCTGTTCGCGGGCCAGAGCCACAAAGTATTCCAACTGCTTCAACATCATGGATCCATTGCATCATGGATGCGGATGCAAGGCCGGACGCTGTTCAGGCCGGAGTGCGGATCGGCTGGACTGCGCGCAGGTTCGGCTGCGCGCGCACCGGCTAGCAGTGGCAAAGCCGGAGCGCCGCAGTGCGGGAACCGCGAAGTCCCCGCGCCACGGCCCTGAAGGCGGCAGGCTAGCTGGACACCAGCGCGGCGAACGTTGACGCGGCGACCTCGGTCACCGCGCGCTCCCAGTCACCGAGCAGGCCCAGGATATTCTGCCCGTCGGCCCGGCGCGATTCCAGCTGCTCCGCCAGCATGGTGAGCGTCGAGCTGCGCAGCTCGGTATTCAGATTGACCTTGCCCACCCCATAGGAGATGGACCGCGACAGATCCGGCGCAGCGATTCCCGACGCACCGTGCAGGACCAGCGGAATCGTGGATTCGGCATGGATGGCCTTCAGCACATCCCAGTGGATCTTCGGCTCGCCCTTGTAGCGGCCGTGCACGTTGCCGATGGCCACCGCCAGCAGGTCCGCCCCACTGGCATCAAGGAATTCGGCCACCTGTTCCGGATCGGTCAGCTGCGAGGCGCTCTGCTCAAAGGCCTTGTCCTCGTTGCCGGGCAGCGCGCCGAGTTCTGCTTCCAGCACGATGTCCGGGCCGATCAGCGAGCGCACCTGCTGCACGAAGGAGATATTCTCCTCCAGCGAGCCGGCCGAACCATCGGCGAGCACCGCGGTGGCGCCGGCCTGCACCGCGCGGGCAATCAGCTGCGCGTCGCTGGCGTGATCCAGCTGCACCGCCACCGGCACGGTGGCCTGTCCGCCCAGGGTGCGCAGCGCGCAGATCAGGCGCAGCCCGGAGGCGCTGGACGCGGTTTTCGGCGCGACATTCAGGATGGCCGCGCGGTTCTGCGCTTCGGCTTCGGCCACCACCGCCAGTGCGGTGGTGAAGTCGTAGCAGGTGAAGGCCGGGACGGCGTGGCCTGCGGCCATGGCCTCGGCGACCAGCTGGTTCATGGGGATGAGCATGGATTAGACTCCTGCGGCGGTGACGATGGCGTAGACAAGGGAGGTGAGCGCGAATCCGGCGACACCCAGAACGGTGGTCAGCACGGTCCAGGTGCGTAGCCCGTCGGCGACCGAGAGTCCCAGGAAGCGGGTCACGATCCAGAAGCCCGAGTCATTCACGTGGCTCAGCCCGAAGGCGCCGAAGCCGACGGCCGCCAGGATCAGCGCGGTCTGCACGGTGGAGAAGCCGCCGGCCTCGACGGCGGTGGCCAGCAAGCCGGTGGTGGTGATGATCGCGACCGTGGCCGAACCCTGCGAGGCACGCAGGATGGCCGCCAGCACGAAGGCCATGACGATGATCGGCAGGCCCGCGGAGGACAGCGATTCGGCCAGCACGGTGCCGATGCCCGACTCGGTGAGCACCTTGCCGAACACGCCGCCGGCGCCGGTCACCAGGATCACGATGGCCGCCGGGGCCAGCGCCGAGTCCATGACCTTTCCGGTCTGCTCGCTGGACCAGCCGCTGCGCACGCCAAGCAGGTAGTAGGCAACCAGCACGGTGGTCAGCAGCGCAATCGCCGGGGAGCCGACGAAGCCCAGGACATTCGCCGCGGTGGATTCCGCGGTGACCAGCGTGCCGCCCACGGTGCCGAGCATGATCATCACGATGGGCAGGAGAATCATGGAGATGACCATGGACGAGGTCGGGGCCTTGGTCTTGGTCAGGGTGCTGCCCGCATCGGTGCTCTTGCCGAAGGAGGCGAACTGCTCCGCGGTTTCCGGAAGCATGGGGACATCCCGGCGGTTGATCCGCTTGGCCACGAAGTAGCTCAGCACGCCCAGCGGGGCACAGAAGGCCAGACCCAGAATGGTGGCCCATCCGACGTCGGCGCCGAGGATCTCGGCGCCTCCCACGACACCCGGGTGCGGCGGGACCACCACGTGGATGGCCAGCATGATCGCGCCGACCGGCAGCCCGATCTTCACCGGGGAAACGTTCAGCGCCTTGGCGAAGCCGTAGATGATCGGCACCAGCACGATGAATCCGACGTCGAAGAAGACCGGGATGGCCAGCAGGAACGCCGCGGTGGTCAGCGCCGCGATGACGCGGCGCGGGCCGAAGAGCTTGGTGAACCGGGTGGACAGCACCTGGGCTCCGCCGGAGATCTCGATGACCTTGCCGAGCATCGCGCCGAGGCCCACCAGCACCGCCACGCTGCCTAGCGTGCCGCCCATGCCCTCGGTGATCAGCCCGGCCACATCCTGCAGCGGGATCCCCGCGGCCAGGGCCACCAGGATGCTGACCAGCAGCAGGGCGATGAATGCGGGCATCTTGAATTTGATGACACCGACCAGCAGCAGGGCAACGCCGGCTACCGCGATCAGTAAGAGCAGAAGTGGGCTCATGAAAATTTCGTCTCCTTTGACGGGAATGCTCAGGGGCAGCTGCGTGCAGCCGACTTTACTTGGCGGACTTCGGGGCGAGAACCTTGATCACGGCCGAATCATCTGCGGCCGCCAGCTCGTGGGCCTCGCCCAGTAGGTAGAGCTGTTCGGCGGCCGAAGCCACCGGGGTGGGCAGGTGCAGCGCGCGGGCCGCGGAGGTCACGATGCCCATGTCCTTGACGAAGATGTCCAGCCGGGAGAGCACCTCGGCGCCCTGATCGGCGTAGGCCTGGAGCATGCGCGGGCCGCGGTTGCCGAGCATGAAGGAGTTCGCCGCTCCGGCCTGCAGCGCCTGCAGGGTGGTTTCCTGGTCCAGGCCCAGCTTCTCGGCCAGCGCCAGCGCTTCGGCGGCCGCGGCGATGTGCACGCCGCAGAGCAGCTGGTTCACGGTCTTCAGTGCCTGGCCGTCGCCGGGCTTGTCGCCCACGATGCTCAGGGTGGAAGCCAGCAGCTCAAGCACCGGGCGGACCTTCTGAAGCTGCGCCGGTTCCGCGCCGACCACGATCAGCAGGTCGCCCTCGCCGGCACGCACCGGGCCGCCGGAGAGCGGCGCGTCCACCAGGCCGACGCCCAGCTCACCCAAGCGGGCCGCGGTGGCGGGGACCGCATCCAGCCCGACGGTGGAGGTCAGGATGACCACCGCTCCGGGCTTCAGCCACTGCGCCACGCCCGTTTCGCCGAACAGCACGGAGTCCAGCTGCTCGCCGTTGCGCACGGCCAGCAGCAGCGCATCGGCGCCGGTGACCGTTTCGCGGGCGTTTTCGAAGGTGCTGATTCCGGCCTTGCGGGCCAGTTCCATGCGCTCGGCCGAGATGTCGAAGCCGTGCACGGTCAGTTCGGTGGCCAGGCGGGTGGCCATCGGAAGGCCCATGGCGCCCAGGCCGAGGACTGCAACAGTGGTGGTGCTCATTGGTGTCTCCAAATCTTGGGGTGGTGCTAGAAGGTGGTGCTCAGGGTGCGGGTGACCTTGGTCAGCGAGCTGTCATCTCCGACATTTCCGGCGAAGACCACGTAGGGGATGCCCGCTGCCGGGCCGTCCACCGATTCCCAGAGCGAGACGATGCCCGGCAGCATCGGCCCGCGCACGATCGCGTGGCGGATCTCCAGGCCGTGGGCGGCGACATCCGAGGAGGTGATCCCGCCCTTGGCGATGACGAAGCGCGGGGGAGTGCTGTGCAGGATCCGGTTGACCACGCTGACCACCGCGGCGCTCACGGTGCGCGCGATCTCCAGGGATTCGGCCGCGTCGGCGGTCTTCACCAGCGTCCGCGAGGTGTGCACGATGACGTCTTGGGTGGCCAAGGCGGTGCCGATCTCGGCGGCCTTGGCCGCGAGGTAGCTTTCGCTCTGCTCCGAGAGGATGGTGGGCACCTCCAGCTCGATCACGGTGGCGTTCGCATGCTGTGCGGTCAGATCCGCCAGCTGCCGGGTGGTCACCCCCACGTGGGAGCCGACGACGATCAGCCCGCCCGCGGTGCGCATCCCGGCGTCATTCCCGGCAAAGATCTCTTCGGTGCTCAGCGGCTGGCGCATGTCCTGGCCGATGCGGGCGCGGACGAAGGGCGGGCCGACGCGGTAGAGCACCCGGGTGCCGGCCGCCTCGGCCAGTTCCAGGCCTTCGGCCAGCGCGCGCATGTCATTTTCGGTGACGATATCGGCGGTGGCCACCTGCGCGTTTTTTGTCTGGGCCAGCTTGCCGGCGATGCCCTGGGCGCCGGAGCGGATGGTATCCAGATCCAGCACGAGGACATCGGAGGCCGCCACGCGGCCGCCGGTCTTTTCGGCCACGTAGTCGGGCAGGTAGCTGGTGCTGAAGCCGAAGGTGGCGTCCTTGGCGAATTCGGTGGCGCTGACCTTCGCCAGCTCTCCGCCACCGGTGCGCATATAGTGCTCGCCGCCAACGGTGAGCCGTCCGGCGTCGCCGAAGGCCGGGACCATGAGCACCGCGTCCACCGCATTCTGCGCATCGATGTCCCGCAGGGTTGCGGCTATGGTGTCGGTTTCCAGCGGGAAGTGGCCGCGCAGGGTTGAATCGCTGCGGCTGGCAAAGCCCAGGGTGATACCCGCCTCCGCCGCGGCCTGCGAGGCGGCGGCCACGATCTGCGCATTGCGTTCGGCGGCATCGGCCGAGTCGAGGGAACGGGTATTGGTCAGCACGTAGACGGCCAGCGCGCGCTCGCCGTCCAGCCGCAGGCCGAAGGCCCAACGGAAGTCCGCGACGTCCCAGCTTGTGAGCACCGGCAGGTTGCTGACCGATTGGGTGCCCGTCGGGTCATCGTCGAGCACCACCAGGACGCGGCCGGTGGCGCGTGCCGCGGCGGCGATCTCAGCGGGTTCGATTTCGCGTTCCGGGAGGTATCCGGCGAGCAATTCGGACTCAAGCATGAACAAGGACTCCTTCGTCTTTGGGCGACCAACTGACTTCATTGGTAAGATGTCAGACATCTGTCATGAGGAATAGTGTTCCACGGAATTCCGCGCACCGCAACAGCCGCGGGCACATAGACTGGATAAGTCTGCAAGGGGGCATCGGGCCTCAAGGATGGAGGAACCGTGTCTCGAAAGTCACTGGTCACGCAGGTCGCGGATGACGTGCTTGACCGGATCATCGGCGGGGAATTAGCAGTTGACGAGCTCATTCCCGGCGAGCTGGAGCTCTGCGCGGCGCTCGACGTCAGCCGGATGACCGTGCGCGAAGCGATCAAGATCCTCGCGGCGCAGGGCATCATCCGGGTTGAGCGCGGCCGCGGCACCTATGTGAATCCCGTGAGCATGTGGAGTTCGCTGGAAGCGGTGCTCCGGGCAACCACCGAGGGCGTCGGGGCCGCTGCGGCCGCCGTGCAGCTCATCGAACTGCGCAGAATGCTGGAGACCGGAGCCTGCGAGCTGGCGGCGAGCAAGATCAGCGACGCGCAGCTGGCCCGGCTCGATGAACTGGTTTCCGAGATGAAGGCCGCCCACCAAGAAGCCGACCTGGATCGTTTCGTGGATGCAGACCTCGAATTCCATGATCAGATCCTGCGCGCCTCGGGCAACGTCTTCCTCGCGGCCCTCTTCGAGCCGCTGGGCCGGGTGCTGGCCTCCCGCCGGCGGGAAACCAGCGCCTTTCCGCAAATCCAGGCCCATGCCATCGCGGAACACGAAAAAATCCGCCAGGCGCTGGGGCAGCGCGACAGTTCCCGCGCCCGCGAAGCCATGGATGGCCATATGCGCCAGACCCTCGAAGATCTCAATACCTTCATACTCCGCCAGCAGGCGGGAAAAGGCTAGCTCCCGGGCCCTAGGCGCTCCAATAGGCGGAACCGGAAATGCCGCAGGCATTCACTGCTCTGCTTCGGGGAAGAGCCAACGCGCGTTTTTTGCCGGTGATTTAGTCCATGATTCACCCAAGTGGCCTACTCGGCGGAGGGCTTTTTGCGTTGCTGCTTGGTTTCCGAGCGGCGCGACTTCGTAGCCAGGCGGCGCCGCTGCGATCCCTTGGTCGGCTTCGTTGCACGTCGGCGGGGGCCGTCGGGAGCCAGCGCCGTGCCGACCAGATCGGCAATTTTCTGCATGGCGATCTCGCGGTTGCGCAGCTGGGAGCGCTGCTCGGAGGCACTGACGGTGAGGACCCCTGCGATGAGCCGAGAATCCAAGCGATCGAGCAGGCGCTGACGCTGGTAATCGCTGAGCATCCGCGAACCCGCTACGGACCAGGACAGTTCGACGCGGCTATCGGAGGTATTGACATGTTGCCCGCCGGGACCGGAGGAACGTGAGAAGCGCCAGTTGAGCTCCGACTCCGGAATGCTCAGTGCGCGCGTGATCTCTATATCCATATATCAAGCTTCCCATGGGAAGCGAAAGCGGAATCTCCTGGGTTCAAGTCATCCAAACGGGCGTACATTTAAATTGGAGGGTTATCCGTTTTCGATTGGTCGAGGAGATGTTCAGCCATGAGTGCTGAAATGAAGTACAAGATGCCTTTCAACTACGTTCAAGTTGTCATCGCCGCGTTTAGCGCGGTGGTCACGAGCGTTTTTGTGTTCTTTATCAGCGGGGTTGCCGGCGGTTCGATGAGATTCACCGGAGGCATCTTCCAGAACGTTGATTTCTTCGGTATTGTCCGCTTCATCGCGCTGCCATTTCTCATTCTGGGATTCCTGACCTTCCTGATTGGGCGTGCCCGTCCGGGGTTCTGCAAATTCGCCCAGTGGGCCGGTGCCGCGGTGATGGTTGTTTCCGTCATCAACCCGATCCTGTTCGCGGCCGATCTGGCCAGCGGTATCGGGCTTTCGCTGATTCTGCTGGTTGTTGGTGCCTCCTGGTACATGGCGGTGGACAATTCGAACAAGCTGGCCAGGAAGTCCAAGCTAGAGCGGTTGCAGGCGAAGCAGCTTCGCGTGGCCTGAGGGGACGGAGGTAGGCTGAGATATGAATCATCGGTAGCCCAACGCCAGTTGGGCAATGAAGGGAAATTCATGTCGATCGTCGTCATCAATGCGTTGAAGGTGCCAAACGAAGCCGGTCCGGAGCTGGAAAAGCGTTTCGCGGCTCGCAAGCACTCGGTGGATGGCTCGCCGGGCTTCGAGGGGTTCAAGCTTCTGCGCCCGGTGTCCGGCGAGGACCGCTACTTTGTGTTCACCCAGTGGGCTACGCGCGAGGATTTTGAGAACTGGCGCGAGACGCGTGCGGATGCCGCGCACACAGGCGCGGAGAAGAAGCCTGTCGCTTCCGGCGCGGATCTGATGGAATTCGAGATTGTCGAACTCTAGCGCTCAACGATAGCTGCCGAGGCCGCTGCGCCGTCAACGAGGGGTGGATCCACGCAGCGTTTATGAGTCGGTGACGGAGAACTGCACGCGTTGCCAGCCGCTGGCCCCGTTGGGCACCGGATCAGCCCGCTCGCTGGTTTGCATTTCACCCTCGGCATCGTAGGCGCGCACCGTGACCGAATGGTTGCCCGGGGATCCGCCCTTCCAGACGTAGCGCCATTGGCGCCAGGTATCCAGCGTGGCTTCTTCGGCCAGCTCGGCCTCCTGCCAGGGTTCGTCGTCGATCTTGACCTCGACCTTCGAGATGCCGGTTGTCTGCGCCCACGCGGTGCCTCCCATGACGACCTCTCCGGGCGGGAGCTGAGTGAAGGAGCGCGGCACGTCCACTCGCGAAGACATCTTGATTGGTCCGCGCTCCGACCAGCCGCGGGTGGTCCAGTAGGCTTCCTTGTCGGCAAAACGGGTGACCTCCAGATCCACTACCCACTTGGTCGCCGAGACGTAGCCGTAGAGGCCCGGGACAACCATGCGCACCGGGAAGCCATGCTCCAGCGGCAAGGGCTCATCGTTCATGCCGACGGCCAACAGGGCCATGCGGTCATCGGTGAGCACCTCAATTGGCGTCGAAGCGCTGAAGCCATCGCTGGATGTCGACAGCACCATATCCGCACCGTTTTGCGGAACCGCACGTTCAAGTAGATTGCGCAGCGGGTAGCCGAGCCATTTGGCATTGCCCACAAGATCTCCGCCGACCGGGTTCGAGACGCAGGTCAGCGTGAGGTAGCTTTCCACCAAATCTTGGCCCAAGAGCTCATCGAAGCTCATGGTGAATTCGTTCTCGACCATGCCGTGCACACGCAGCGACCACTCGGCGGGGTCGAGCCGCGGGACCGACAGCGCGGTGTCGATGCGGTAGAAATCCTCGTTGGGAGTGACGAACTTCGGCATTCCTGCAAGCTCTACCTGCGCTCCAGCCGGAACCTTGGCGGCTTTCACCTTGGCCGCAGGCAAACCGAGCGCCAGGCGGGCCGCCTCGGCGGCATTTCGTGTTGCGGAAATCGAGGCTCCGACACCTGCGACAACAAGCGCCCCCAGCAAGGAGAGCGAGGAAGCCAGCAGGAACTTCCGCCGGGAGGGGCCAGGGCTGGTTTCCTCCGCGGCCGCCGGTGAGTAGCTCGTGGTGGCCAGCCCGGTCAGCCATTTCAGCGTTCCAAGCCCCAGCAGCGTACCGACCACCACCGGGACCAGATCCATGGGGTCGGTCGCGGAACGCGTGATGACGGCAGCGTCGATCACCGCAGCCAGGACGAGGATGGCCGCCGCCGCTGCGGCAAAGCTTCGCCGAGCGAGCAGTCCCACCAGCGCCGCGAGTAGCGCGGCAACAATTCCGATGGAGATGAACAGGGCGAGCTTGTCGTTGGTCCCGAAGGTCGCAATGGCAAAATCCTTCAGCCACGGCGGGGTGAAGTCGATGAAGGTCGAGCCTAGCGCTACTCCCGGCGCAGAGGAGGTGGCGAAAAATACCGACACCAATTGGGCGACCGCAAAAAGCACCGCTGCGGATACCAAACCCGCAAATCCAAAGGCGAAAAGCCCGGACCTTTTCTGTCCTCTTGAATCGTCCATCTCAGACCACCTCAAACGTTGTCATGCCCATGCCCCCAATAGGCAAGGGGACCGCCTACTGGGTATTCGGAACTGTAGCGCATCTGGATTGGCGGATGCGGAAGTTTTTGGAAATTACTTGCCCTGCCGCAATTTCATCTCGCTGTAGGCTTCCAGCGCTTGTTCGCGTGATTCCTTGAGATCGACCAGTGGTTCCGCGGCCAACGGCGCGTACCGGGCCACATAGGATCCGCGCGGATCAAATTTCTTGGCCTGCAGTTCGGGATTGAAGACCCGGAAGTACGGGCTGGCATCGGCTCCGCTGCCGGCGACCCATTGCCAGTTTGCGCTATTGCAGGCCACATCCGCGTCGACGAGCGTATCCCAGAACCACTGCTCGCCGACTTTCCAATGGACCGCCAGATTCTTCACCAGCAGGCTTGCGGTGACCATCCGCACGCGATTGTGCATCCAGCCGGTGTGCCAGAGCTGCGCCATCCCGGCATCCACGAGCCCGAAGCCGGTACGGCCGCGCTGCCAGCAGGCAACTTTTTCTGCCACCTCTTTGCCGTCTGCGGGCCAGGCCCACGCGAAATCGTCGAATTCGGACCGCAGGTTTTCGGTGGGAAGCTGCGGGTGGTGGTAGTAGAGATGCCAGCAGAAGTCCCGCCAGGCCACTTGGCGGCGCATGGCAGCCGCTCCCTGGGCGGCACCGGGGGAGTGGGCGGCATATTTGCTGAGCTCATCCCAGACCTGGTGGGCGCTGAGATGGCCCCAGCGCAGCGCCGGGGAAAGGGCGGAAGTACCATCGAGGTCCGGGCGGTCGTGATGCTCGGCGTAGTCCTGCGCTATCGAGGAGAGGGTCTCGGCCAAGCGTTCCTGGGCCGCTGGCTCCCCTGGGGTCCAGGTCGCAGCAAGCCCCTCCGACCAATCCGGGGTTGTCGGCAGCAGTTTCCAATCATCGAGCGATTCGCTGGGCGGCAGCGGAAAGCCCTGGCGCTGCTGCGGCGCCGGCGCGGGCAACGGCGGGCGTAGTTCCTGCGCGCGCAGCGAATTGTAGAAGGGCGTGAAGACCTTGTAGCCGGTCCCGTTCTGGGTCAGCAGTTCCCATGGTTCATGCAGCAGTGCGGCGGAGTAGCTGTGCGCGGCGATCCCGTCGCCGCGCAACTGGAGCTTGAGTTCCGCGTCCACCGCGCGTTCGGCTTCGCCGTAGCGCCTGTTCCAGTGCACCTCGTCTAGGTTGCCGTCCTGGCTCAGCTCGGCGAGGATCCTGGCCGCGGGGCCGCGGCGCAAGATCAGCGGGATGCCGAGGTCATCCAGTGATTCGCGCAGGCTGAGCAGTGCCTGATGCAGCCACCAGCGCGCGGCGCCGCCGAGCGGACGGATGCCGGGGGATTGCTCATCGAGGATGTAGAGGGCAACAGTGTCTCCTGCGTCCCGCGCCGCGTGAAGCGCCGGATGGTCCACGGTGCGTAAATCATCGCGGAACAAGACCAGTTGAAGTGCCTGTTGCGGTTGGCTCATGGATTCTTCCTCATGAACAAAGCTTAGTGTATATCTAGCTAGGCTAACTAAATAACGCCCATGGAGGTCAACCGCACTGTCATCTCTAGCCGGCGAGCACCATCACCGGATCGGTGGTCGGGGCTTGTGAGCCACCTGCAGGTTCAACCGTCAAGGCTATGGCCGTGCCCTCGGGCATGACGGGGAATTGCGCGGTCCAATTGCCATGGGGCATCACGTCGGCGGGAACCGGGGACTCGCCAGCGGCTATGGTCCACAACTGGTAATCGTGCTGATCGTCGATTGCTGGCAGATCCTGTCCCAGGACAACCGACCCTGTCGAGGAGGCCAGCAGCATCATCTTGCCCTGCCCTTCTGCCATTTCCGAGCTGATGACCTTCACCTGCTGGCCGTCGAGGATGGAAAGCAATTCGTTGCGCTGGGTCTCGGCGGTGGTGGCCCGCTCGTGCTGGTTCACCGCAATGGTTGTCGGCACCGCGATCAGCACCACTGCCGCCGCCGCGGCGGCGAGCCAGCCGAAACGAGGGGCGCGGCGCTGCTTCTGCTCGCGCCGCTCGCTGAGCGAAATCGGTGCCTGGTCGGCTTGGGCCGGCAACGCGGCGAAGATCTTGTCGCGCAACTCCGCCGGCGGCTCGACCGAGGCCGCCTGGTCGATCTGCGCGATCGTTTCGCGGTAGCCGCGAAGCCAGTTGGCGGCTTCCTGGTTGGAACTGGCCAGTTCCTCGGCCTGTTGGCGTTCTTCGGGGGAGTCGAGGGCTTCCAGCGCCAACCCGGTCAGCAGCTCATGCTCGTGGGCGCTCAATGAGCCGTCAGTTTCCTTGTAATTCATTTAGGCCACCTCCAAACATGTTTTCAAGCGCTGCAGGGCGCTGCGGATTCTTGATTTCACCGTAGCCAGCGGCATCTCCCGGCTTTCGGCCACCTGGGCGTAGGTCCGCCCGCCGTAGTAGGTGTCCAAAACCGTCTGCTTTTCCTTAACGGTCAAGGTGTCCAAGCAATGGCGCACCCGCTGCGAATCGACCTGTTCCATGAGGAACTCATCGATTTCGGGGACTTCCCGCTCGACGGTGAAGCTGCGGTCCTCGCGCTGGGTTCGCGCTTCCTCGGAACGAATCCGGTCGATCGCCCGGCGGCGGGCGATCGTCGAAGCCCAGGCATAGATGGTGCCGGAACCTGCACGATAGCCTTGGGCGTTGTTCCAAATCTCGAGCATGACCTCTTGGGTCACCTCCGAGGCTTGGGCCGAATTGCGTATCAGCCGCACCGAGATTCCATAGACGATCGGAGACAGCTCTGCGTACAGCGAATCGAACGCCTGATGCTCGCCGTCGGCGACCCGCTGGCAAACATCGGTCCAATACTCGGCGGAACGGTCGCCAACCGGAGGCCTTGTGCCAGCCGCGCTCCGTGGTGATTCCATGGAGTCGAGCCTAGCACCGGGACTCGCATACAGGCGTACCAAATTACCTCTGTTCGTAGTTCATGCCCCGGACGGCCATCCCGAGTTCTGCCCATTAAACGTCTAGTGGCCGGTGTTTGAAGAGTGAACCACCAAACACCGACCAGCTAAACGCCTGGAGAATTGCTGCTACCGGCCGAGGTTACTTCTTTGCCGGTGGCATCAGCACTTCGTCGACCAGGTAGACGGTCGCATTGGCGGTCTGCACGCCACCGCAGATGACCGAAGCACCATTGACTTCGAGCTCGTCGCCGCTGCCGGTGACCTCGAGATCCTGGCCTGCAACGGTGGTGTAGGAGCCCGAAAGATCCGAAGGAACAATCTGGCCGGGGACCACATGGTAGGTCAAGATGCCGCTGAGCGTATCTGCGTCCTCAACTACCGCGTTGAGGTCCTTTTCCGGGATTGCTGCGAAAGCGTCGTCAACCGGGGCGAAGACCGTGAACTCGTCACCATTGAGGGTGTCCACGAGATCTACATCAGGGTTCAACTCTCCCGACACGGCGGCGGTCAGGGTCTTCAGCAGCGGGTTGTTCGAGGCCGCCACCGCTACCGGGTCCTTGGCCATGCCTGCGACCGATCCGTCGCCGCTTGGAACTGCCTCGGCGTAGGCGGCGCAACCGGAACCAACGAGATTCGCTGCGGGATCCATTTCCGCGTCACCCATGGCAGATTCGCTGGCCATGGCCGAGCTGCTTGGTGCGGCCATGGAGCTGGAGGCCGAAGGCTCGGCGGTTTCTGATCCGGTCGAGCAGGCGGTGAGCCCCATCGCGGCCACTGCCATCAGTCCGAGAGCGCCGGCGAAATTGCGATTCATGCGTTTCATGTCTATCTCCTTGCCTTACGACGACTACTCTCGCCGTACTTCCCCGACCCTGTCGGTGCGGGCTGTCATGAAGCATTCGGAGCCGGATGGGGAAAGGATTGAAAATTCTCGAAAAATATTAAAACTCGGGATTTCGGCCTGGATTAGCGCTCGCCATGAGTGCGCGAAAGCGGCTGGCACCACCCTTGGTCTTGGACCTAGTGCTTTGTCCGGGATGAGAGCTGCCGCTGGGTCATGGCTCTGCTGGCTTGCGTGGACCGTTCGCTGGCATCAATAGGCAGTTCAGCCCGTTGGCATCTAGTCCCGTGGGTGGAGCCACTAATGCCGAGATCTCCCTTTGCCGGGCGAGGCGAAGCCGACTATCTGGCTTGTACCGTAGATATGGTGGCGACACCTAGCAAAGTACGCATGAACGAAGGAAAAGAATGAAAATTTCCCAGAACACGAAGACGAAACGAATCTCGAAAATTCTCGGGGCATGTTCATTGCTTGTTGTCTTGGGTCTATCGGCCACCGCCTGCGGCATGGTTGAGTCCTTCGGCAGACAGACCGCGGATGCCTGGAGCGTCACCTACGAAGTGTCGGTGACCGGGGGAACCGTCAATGGCATTGATGACGTGAAGTACCTGGAGGCACCGACTCGAGGCGAAGTTTCCAGTGAGACCGCGGTTGGCGAGGTGGCGACAACAAATGATCCGGCAAAAAAGCGGAGCGCCACATGGCAGGAATCGGTCATGGTGACGGCCGAAGAAGAAGCCGGAGTCTCAGCCGCCCCACGTGCCGGAGCCACAGCCACCTGCCGAGTCCTGCTCGATGGCGTCAAGGAAATCGCGGCGGTCACCGGGGAGCCCGGAAAGCCGGTGGAATGTGTGGTTAGCACGCCGGCCTTCGCCAAAAAATAGCAGGACCGCACCAGCCATTGGCCGATCCGCCGAAGATGGCCGCCGCCCGAAGATCCCAGCCGCAGGGCGCGCAAGTCGTGCAGTTCTAGAATAGGAAGAGACCAAGGTCAACTACTTCCAAAACGTTGCACTGGCGCCATATTGCACACGAAACCTGAAAGTAGGACCCGGACGATGAAGGAACCCTCGGGAGCCGGTGAAACGGACCAAAGCGCCGGCCCCGCAACGCGTGGTTCGGACCGGTCCGGGCAAGGCCGCGGACGGTTGGCTGCGCCTTCGGCTCTTGGGCTCATCTCCCATGGGCTGCGCCTGGGGCATGCGCACACTCTGCGTTATCTCGCCGTCATCATCACCCTGCAGTTGGTCAACGCACTGGCCGTGATCCCCGGGGTCAAGGCGCTGTTTTCCCTGGCGTTGGAATCCTGCGGGCTGACGAACCTCACCGATCGCAATTTGCCGGTGATGCTTGCGGACCCGAGCGCCGTCTTATTGCTCCTTTTGATCGCCGTCCTGGTGCTGCTTGCGATGGGCCTGCAGTTCTCTGCCCTCATCGTCATGGTCAATCGACAGCAAGCCGGCCTGCCGCCAACCATGCGCGGCATAGCCAGCGAGACCTGCAGCGCCTTGGGCCGCTTTGCCCGGTACCCCTCGCCGCTGCTCATGGCCTACCTATTCGTGGTGCTTCCGCTCGGTGGGCTCGGCCTGTCTTCCGTGCTCATCCAAGGCATCGATATCCCGCCGTTCATCACCCGGGAGTACCTGAAGACACCACTGAGCGGCAGCTTGTACGCCGCCATCATCGGCGCAGTGATCTACCTCAATCTGCGCCTGATGCTGACGCTGCCAATGTTCGTGGTGGGCCGGCGACGGCCCTATCGTGCGATCGTCGAGAGCCTGCGTGCCACCCGGCGGACTTTCTGGCGCTCCGCGGCGCTGCTGGGTGTTCCGGTGCTGGCTTCCGCCCTGTTGATGTCATTTATCGTCGAGTTCCTGGTGTGGGGCTCGGCCGCCGCTGGCGGATTCCTGGAGCCCGAAGGGGCGGCCTGGGCCGCTTCGCTCGGCATCGGTGTTGGCCAGGGCCTGGGATTCCTGGTCATTGGCGCGACGACCGTGGTGATCATCCAGGTGCTCGTGGCAGCTACCCGGTCCCGGCTCGGGCTGCCAGATAATTTGGCCAGCTTGCGGGAACCGGCGCCCGCCATTGGGTCAAGGCTGTTCCGTGCGATGGGAGCCGCGGCTGCCTGCGCACTGGTGCTGGCCGGAAGCGTGAATGCGGCCCCGGTTATGGCCGGCACCTTTTCGCGTGCCGCCGACACCGCCATTCTGGCGCACCGTGGATTCTCCGGCGGCGGAGTGGAAAACACCATCGGCGGGTTGGAAGCCGCCGCAAAGCTGCAGCCGGACTACGTCGAGGCAGATTTCCAGGAGACCAAAGACGGCCACTTCGTGGCCAGCCACGATACCAATCTGCTGGTTGTCGCCGGACGCAACGAGAACATCTATGACATGAGCGTTGCCGAGGTCACCGCCGTGACCCAATCCGTGGGAGGGTTCACCGGCAAGATTCCCACCATGACCGAGTACCTGAACCGGGCAGCGGAACTGCAGATCCCGCTGCTGGTTGAACTCAAGGTGACCGGGCATGAGTCCGCCGGCTACCTGGATCGTTTCCTCGCCGAGGTGGATGCAACGGGGAGTGCCGAGGCGAATATCTATCACTCGCTGGATCCAGAAGCCGTGCGCGAGATCAAGCAGCGCCGCCCGGAGCTGCAGGTGGGGCTGACGATTGCCATGAGCATCGGAGCCATACCCGACGTCGCAGCCGACTTCATCGTCGTGGAACAGGCCTCCTTCAATCCAGCGGTGCTGCGCGCGGCTCAAGCCGAAGGCAAACCGGTCTTTGTCTGGACGGTTAATGACGAGGCGACCATTCGCGAACTATTGAGCCTCGGAGTGGACGGCATCGTGACCGACAGCGTAGATATTGCCTTGCACGACAGGGAACTGGTCTCCAGCAGCCCGCGCTCCGCCTACCGGGTGGGGGTAGCCCTGGCCCACCTGGATCTGTTCCGGTAGCCAGAACCCCCACCGGGCCAACCCGGGTGGGCCTGCCCGGCCAACGGCGTATCAGACGCGGATCGCGTCGACGATGCGTACCCGGGCGGCCACCAGGGCGGGCAGGACGCCGGTCAACGCGCCGACGGCAATGGACACGCCCATGCCCAGCAGCGCGGCCTGCACCGGGAACCCGGGCATCTCATCCAGCCCGGTGGCCATCACGGCATTGATCAGCTTCGGGTTTGAGACCAGGGCCACGGAGATCAGCACCCCGAGCCCGCCGGCCACGGCGGTGGCCACCACGCTTTCCATCATCACCGAGAAGAACACCCGACCGGTGGTGGCGCCGAAGCTGCGCCGGATCCCGACCTCGCGGATCCGCTGCTTCATCGTCACCATGGCCACGTTGAGCAGGCTCAGCGAACCCAGCAGCAAAATGATGCCGGCGATCGAGCTGACCACCAGGGCGAACTGCTTCAGGGACTCGTCGTTGCCCCAGGCCAAATAGTCCTGGCGCTGGGAATCGACGACGTAGCCGGGAAGTTCCGCCTGCATCTGCCGGGCGAAATGACTGGCCAGTTCCTCGGAGCCCTCGATGGGCACCCACATGGCATAGCTGACATCGCTGAGCGGGGCGGCGGCCGCGAACCAGTGCTCGTAGGTCTCGGGCAGCATCCACATTTGCCCCATCGATCCGTAGCCCCGTGTGGAGGTGGCGCCGATGACGGTGACCGAAACGTCGCCGCCGAGGCCGCGCAGCTCGATGGTCGCCGGCAGCGTGCCCTCTTCCATGCCCAGCGCGCTGAGCGTGGTCTTGTCCACGACCACCGCGGGGGAGAGGTTCTGCGCGTCGGCGTCCTCCAGCCAGCGTCCGTGCTGGGCGAAGATCCGGTGCATCGGGCCATAGTCCGGGTCGACCACCTGCATCTCGGTATCCACCGACAGGCCCTGGCGGACCGCCTGCGTCCCGAAGGTGCGGCCGATCAGCGAGGTGTACTCGATCTTGAAGCGCTCGCTGGTTTTCTCGAAGGCCGCGGTGATCTCAGCGGAGCTCTGCGGCGGTCCTTGGCTGGCGGGGTCCATGGCGTAGGTGCTGATCATCGCCGGACGCCCGTTGCGCTCGAGCTGTTCGGTCATCAGCTGCTGGGCCATTTGCGCTCCGGCCACCGCGGTGGTCAGCGAGGCCACCGCGATGGTCACCCCGATCAGCGAGAGCAGCACCCGCAGCCGGTGGATGCGCAGCTCCTGCCAGGCCTCGAGCAAGGCGGCGAAGAATCCGGTGAAGATGCGGGCCAGGGTGTTCATCGCGCGGCCTCCTGGTCCAGCGGATGCAGCCGTCCGCCGTCGAGGCTCAAGCGCTCGCGGGCCAGCGCCGCAACATTGGAATCGTGGGTGATGGTGATCAGCGCGGCGCCGGATTCGACGGTGGCCGCATCCAATAGCTCCATCACCGCGCGGCCGGTGGCCACGTCCAGCGCGCCGGTGGGCTCATCGGCGAGCACCACGCGCGGGCGGCGGACCAGGGCGCGGGCGATGGCCACGCGCTGCTGCTCGCCGCCGGACAGGGTCTGCGGCATGGAATCGAGCCGGGCGCCAAGCCCCACCCGGTCCAGCGACTCGGCGGCCAGCCTGCGGCGTTGCCAGAAGTCGCGGCCGCTGGAGTACATCAGCGGCGCCATCACATTCTCCAGCGCGGTGCGTCCGGGCAGCAGGTTGAACTGCTGGAAGACAAAACCCAGGTCCCGGCCGCGGGCCGCGGCCGCCTGCCGGGCGCTGAGCTTCGTGGCGTCCTTTCCCCGCCAGGCCAGGGCGCCGGAGGTCGGCCGGTCCAGCAGTCCGAGGATGTTCAGCAGCGTGGACTTCCCGGTGCCCGAGCGCCCGACGATGGCGATATGGTCGCCCTCGGTGACGGTCAGGTCGATACCGGACAAAATGCGCAGTTCGCTGTCATCGGGCAGCCGGACGCTGCGGGTGACGTTCTCAAGCTTCAGCAGCTGAGCAGAACTCATCAGGGGTACATCTCCATTCCCGGGCCTTCAGCCGGCTCGGGAGCGGAGCCCGGAACGTAGCGCAGCACCTCGGCTCCGGCCTCCAGCCCGGAAGCCACCTCGACGACCTTGCCGTCGGTGACCCCCAGCTGCACCTCGGTGCGGATCTCCTTGCCGTTCTCGTCGAGCAGCCACACGGCGCCGCTGCCGACCAGTCCGCGGACCGCGGTGACCGGTACGGTCAGCACCTCTTCGGCGGTTCCGGCTTCGATGTCCATGGCCATGGACAGCCCATCGAAGACGACGGTTTCCGCCGGAACGTCACAGGAAATTTCGCTGCCCGAGGCGCTGGAGCCCTGCCCTTCGGCGGATATCGGACCCATCCCCGGGTCCAGCTCCTGCTCCGGTGAATCGGCGTCCACCGTGGCCGAGGCGGTATCGCCCACGCTCAGATCCTTGCAGGTGAAGGGCTCGGGCCCGCCCTCGATGGTGATCGTGGCTTCGAGAGTTCCATCCATGAGCCGGTAGCGGTCCAGCGGGCTGATCGCCCCGACCGCCTTGAAGTGCTGCGGTTGCACCTTGGCCAGGTCGGCGCCCTTGGTGACCTCGTCGTCGAGCTCGATGGCAAATTTGCCGACCTTGCCGGTGGCCGGGGCGTACACGTCGTGGTAAGTCACCACGGGCTCGGCGGCCTGCACCGGTTCCTCCTCGGTGGAGGATTCTTGATCGGACTCGGTGGTCTCGGCGGCTTCGGGTTGGGTTTCGGCGCGGATCTGGAAGATCCGGTCGCCCTTGCTCACGTGGTCACCGGGTTTCACGAAGGCCCAGTTCACTACGCCGTCGAGCGGGGCGTTCAGCGGCTGCGCCGCATCGAGCTTGATGCTCCCGGAAATCGACAGGGTGTTCTCCACGGTGCCAGTTTCCACCATGATTGTTTCGGCCGGCACCTCGCCGGTGGGATATAGCTGGTCCTCGGCGGCCGAGCTGCTGCCGGTGAAGGCGAGCTTGACGAGGCTGACGGCGACGAGGACGCCGATCAGCAGCCAGGCGGAAGGAAGGATGAAGCGGCGGAATATGCGGCGTTGGCTCATGCAGTAACTCTTTTCACCATTCAATGAATAGCAAAGCGTCCAGCAAATACCAAGCTTATTTGGGCAATAATCCCATCTTTAACCGAAAATGTTGGATTTTTACCGTACAGGTCAGCTACGACCTGCTTCTGGAGTAAAAGTTCTGTGCCGAGCTGCTCCTGGTCTCGCTGATGCTGGTGGCCGCCGTCTTCGAATTGGATGCGGCCCTTGGCATGTTCGCCGCCGGGATCCTGGCCAACGCGGTGCTCAAGGAGGTGAAGGCCGAGTATGCCGCCGAGGTGATGGACAAGGTGGAAATCGTGGGATTCAGCTTTCTGATCTCGGTATTCTCCGTGACCAGCGGCGTGAATTTCAACCTCGCGCCGCTCAGAACGCTGAGGCCCGCGGCCGCCCGCGGGATTCTCTCCGAGGTGACCGCTTCCGTGAGGGTCACCGGCGCGCTGACGGTCTTGATCTTTCCAGCGGCCGCCAAGCGGCTGGGGCGCTGACCGGGTGATTTGCCCAGGACCTTCAAGACTTCGAGCAATCGCGCACCGCACGCGTACCCGATTCGACGTAAGGTAGTTGCACCAGCGCGAAGTAATGAGTTTCGAGCATTGAGCAGTATGATGCTTGACTTGTGTTTTTAGCCTGTCCAACATTCAGCCAAGATTTGAGGAGCACCCGTGCGCCCCAGCCTCCCCCGCCGGTCGGCATCTGCCCGTTCACCCAAGCTCATAGTCGCCGCAAGCCTGGCTGCGACACTATTGCTGGCCGGATGCGGGTCGGACTACCCGTTGGGCGAAGCGCAGCGGAATGCCGCGGAGGGCAATACCTCGAATCTTGAAGGCACGCTGACCGGAGGCGGATCCACGGCGCAGAACTCCGCCATGAATGCCTGGACCACCGAATTCGCCACGCTGCACCCCAAGGTCCAGGTGCAGTACGCCTCGGTGGGCTCCGGCGCCGGGCGCGCCGGGCTGTTGGCCGGCGGCACCGAATTCGCCGGATCCGATGCGTACCTCAAGGAAGAAGAGATCCAGCGCTCGATCGAAACCTGCGGCCCGCAGGGCGCGATCAACATCCCCGCCTACATCTCCCCGATCACCATCGCCTTCAACCTGCCCGGGATCAGCGAGCTGAATATGGACGCAGAGACCATCGCCAGGATCTTCTCCGGCGAGATCCGCTCCTGGCAGGATCCCGCCATCACCGCGCTGAATCCGGGGGTGGAACTGCCCGATGTTCCGCTCACCGGGGTGGCCCGTGCCGATGACTCGGGAACCACCGAGAACTTCACGGAGTACCTGCACAGCGTTGCCCCCGAAGCCTGGGCCCATGAGCCCGATGGCGGCTGGCCGGATGCGACCGGCCTGGAAAAGGCCCAGGGCAACGCCGGCGTGGTGACCACGGTGACCCGTGCGGTGGGCGCGGTGACCTATGCCGATGACTCCCTGGTCGATGAGAACCTGGGCAAGGTGAAGCTGAAGGTCGGCGGCGAATTCGTGGCCGTCAGCGGCGAGGCCGCGGCCCTGGCCGTAGCCGAATCCGAACGCGCCGAAGGCCGCAAGGAGCACGACATCGCGCTGGAGCTGGACCGGAAAACCACCGCCGAGGGCGCCTACCCGCTGGTGCTGGTCTCCTATCTGCTGTTCTGCAGCAGCTATGCTGATGCGCAGACCGTGGAACTGGCCAAGACCTTCGGCCAATACGTGGTCAGCGACGAGGGCCAGAAGGTGTCCGCCGACTCGGCCAAGAGTGCCCCGATGCCCGAGCAGCTGGCCGAAGAAGCCCGCACCGCCATCGACTCGATCACCGCCGGCTCCTAGCCGCGGCGGCCTCGCTTACCCCGGGGCCGGCAGCGCGCGGGAATCGGCAACGCCGGGCCGGTGATCCTGCGGTGCCGTGCCGCCGGCACACGAGCGGACTGGAGCCGTTCCACCCCGAAGCACGCTGGCTTCCCGGGCGCCAGCGTGCTGTTGCAGCCCTTGTAGGACTATAAATACAAGCCTAATATCGGGGCTAGGGAGTCGTTCCAAGTCCGGCGCCGAGCGCCCGGATATGTGCAGGAAAATGCTCCCAGACACTCGCTATATCGAGGAGGAGCAATGACTGCAGCAGCTTCCGCATCGGGGCGTATGACGCCGGAGCAGAAAAGGGTCGCCGGTGCGACAATGGTGGGAACCACCGTGGAGTGGTACGACTACTTCATCTATGCCAATGCCGCGGCGCTGGTGTTGGCTCCGCAGTTCTTCACGCCGGCCGAAGGGTCGCTCGGTTCGATCATCGCCTTCGCCACCGTCGGCATCAGCTTCCTCTTCCGCCCCTTGGGGGCCGTGGTCATGGGCCGGGTTGGCGACCGCTATGGCCGCCGCGCGGTGCTGATCACCACGCTGATCATGATGGGCGTGGGCACCACGCTCGTTGGCCTGCTGCCAACCTACGCAACCATTGGCGTCTGGGCCCCGATTCTCTTGATCTTCCTGCGCATCGTCCAGGGCTTCTCCGCCGGCGGCGAGTGGGGCGGGGCCGCGCTCATGGCAGTGGAGCACGCCCCGGACAATGCCCGCGGAAAGTTCGGCGCCTTCCCGCAGCTTGGCGTTCCGGCGGGCATGCTGCTGGCCTCGGCGGTCAGCGCGATTATCGCCGCGGTGCTCTCCGCGGAGCAGTTCATGGCCTGGGGCTGGCGCATTCCCTTCCTGCTCAGCTTCGTGCTGATCCTCATCGGCCACTACATCCGCGTGAAAGTCCAGGAGTCCCCGGTCTTCCACGAGCTGGAGAAGACCAAGCAGACCGAGACCGCCCCGCTGTCCACGCTGTTTCGCAAGCACCCGAAGAAGGTCATCCAGGCGACCCTGGTGTTCATGGGCAACAACACCGCAGGCTACATGCTCACCGGCGGTTTCATTCTCGGCTATGCGACAAACAAGCTGGAACTGAACGCCGGAGACATCCTCAATATCATCACCATCGGTTCGGTGGCCTGGCTGATTTCCACCTGGTTCGGCGGCGTGCTTTCGGACAAAATCGGGCGCAAGAAGATGTTCATCATCGGCTGGGTGCTGTTGCTTGCCTGGCTCTTCCCGCTGTTCTTGCTCATCGAAACCGCGAACCTGGCTTGGGTCACCGTGTCCTTGGTGGTCTTCGGCGCCTTCATGGGCTTCTCCTACGGGCCGCTGCCGGCGCTCTACGCCGAGCTCTTCCCGGCGCGCATTCGACTTAGCGGCGCCTCGATCAGCTATGCGCTGGGTTCGGTGGTCGGCGGCGCGTTCGCGCCGACCATTGCCGCCGCGCTGGTGGGCAAGTTCGATACCACCGTGGCGGTATCCACGTACCTGTTCATTTGGGTGGCCACCTCGCTGCTCGCGACCCTGACGCTGAAGGACCGCACCGGAGCGGACCTGTATCCCCAGGATGGGGACACCGAGAACGTTGATCTTGGAAAGCGGAATGAGACCGGCCCGGAAAACCTCTGAGCTGAAAGCGGTCCCTATTCTCGGGTGAAAGTATCCGCGGCCGCGCCGTCGGTGGCCGGATCTTCCAGATCCGCTCCGCCGATGGCTTGCTCTTGCCACTGGGTCGCGCGCCAATTTCCGGGGGAGCCCTCGAGGATGATGGCCCCGGTGTTGGATACCGAATGCTCCGCGGAGAACGCGGCGTCCAGGTTCTCGCACCGGGCTGCGGCCCAGACGCGGATGATGGCCCCATGGGTGAAGAGCGCCGCGGTCTGCACACCGGAGGCTGCCGCCTCGGCCACGGCTTCATCGAAGCGTGCCAATTCGGATGCGCCGTCCGGACCGCCGCCGGGCATCGGGGTTTCCAGCTGTCCGTCGGCCCATCCGAGGGCGACGGACAGGTAGGTCTGGACGGACTGCGGGTCGTTGGCCATCTCCAGCGCGCCGGCGGAGATCTCACGCAATCCGCTGCGCACGGCGACCTCCAGTCCCAGGGCGTCGGCCAGCGGAGCCGCAGTTTGCTGGGTGCGCACCAGGTTCGAGGCGTAAATGGCCTCGATGCCGGTTTCGCCAAGCAGGGCCACCAGGGCTTCGGCCTGCTGCTGCCCGAGCTCGGTCAGCGGCGCTCCCGGTTCCGCCGTGTCGAGGTGGTGCCCGACGTTCGAAGGTGTTTGTCCGTGGCGAATGAGGAAAAGGCGCATGGGATCATTGTGCCCATTGCGGCGATGCCTTGGGTAGTGCGCCACGCGTTGAAGGCTCTTGGGCGTCATAGCGGCGGTGCTCATTTATGGCGGCGGCTGGTGGGTATCCTAGGCGTGCTGGATCGAGTTCAGCGGCGAGTTCTTGGGCAGCAGAACCATGACCATCGCCAAGCCCAGCGTCCCGAAGAACGCGCTCACCCACCAGGTGGAATTCCATCCGCCGGTGAGGACCACCAGCCAGGCGACGAGCATCGGCCCGGTGAAGTTTCCGATATTGAATATCTGTTGCATGAGGCCCATGGCGGCCGGGGCCGAGCCGCCCTCCGGTGCCAGATCAACCGCCAAGCGCGTCATCGTGGCCGGAACGGCGGCACCGCAGAGCGAGAACAGCCCCACGCAGAGCACCTGAACGAGCACCAGCGATGCCGGGTAGTCGATCGCGAAGGTCAATAGGGCCATCACGGCCATGACCGCAAAGGAGGCCAGCAGCATTTTCTTGCCGGCGATTCCGCGGTGCAGCAGCAGCCCGGTGATAATCGCTCCGAGCGCGTTCAGCCCGCCGACTACCGCCGAGAATAACCCGCCGAGGATTGGCGACAGTCCGTCTTCACGGAAAATGGTGGGCAAGAATCCGACGATTGCCATCCACTGCACGGTGTAGCAGCCGAAGATGATGCCGCTGATCCAGATGCGGCCGGAAGCTGCGGTCACCACGATTTTCCTCAAGGCTTCCTTGGCGCTGGTGCCTCCGCCCGGGGCAGAGGCGGAGACGAACTTGAGAATCAGCAGGATCGGGAGCACGGTCAGCACCGCAAGAATGAACCACCAGCTCTGCCAGGAGATGAAGCGCAGGGCAACCGCTGTGCCTAAGACGCCGAAGAAGGTGGCGATACCCATGAAGGCGGCCCACCAGCCCACCGCCAAATTCATGCGTTGCAGCGGCGCATGGGCGCGCACCAGGCCGGGGCCCATCACGCTGCACATGATCACCCCGGCCCCCTCGATAATTCGCGTGCCCAGCAGCATCCCGGCGTTGGGGGAGAAGGAGCCCAGCGCCGAGCCGAGAATGAGCAGGAGCAGGCCGAGGATCATGATTTTTCGCTGAGAATAGATTTCGGCGAGTAGCGACATGGCCAAGCCGCCGAGCATGCCGGCGACCTGGACCACCCCCAGCAGCACGCCGGAGAGGATCAACGAGATATGCAGCTCCTCTTGCAGCACCGGAAGCGCCGAAGGGAGCTTCCAGATATGCAAGGCCGCCATAATGCCCGCAAAGACCGTTGTTATCCAGGCCGCATCCGTGCGCTGATGCGCGATAGCCGGGGTGGGTCCTGTCGCCATGCCACGTCCTTCCACGCTGGATCACGCGCAAAAAGTTCCGTGATCCGAGACATACGCATGGATTCTTTCATGCTCCGCCGCATCAGGCGCCTTTGTAACGCTTGATGTTGCACCGTGCACGGCCAGGCGGGGCCGGATTGCGCCATTACGCGCCTGCCTGGTGGCCGTCGGGAGTGTGCGGCGGCCTGTGGTGAGCCAAATGAATTCGTCATTGACCGGCAACCTGGGATATTGACAATCATCGATGTATTGCCGAAGATTAGATATCGATAGTCATCGATGTCTAGCGACGTACGTGTTGATGGTTAAGCGAGATGGACCATGCTCTTCCAGAGCTGACGAGTTTGCCGTGGGTGTTTTTTATGCCGCCGGTGTCAAAAACGCCTTGGATAAATCACCGATCTTCACAAAGTTGCTGCGTAGCGATGAGTTGCCAGCTGAGAAAAAGGAATAGGGCAGTTCACATGACTTGGACACCGAACGACACCGATCCCACCAAGGACACCCACGTATTGGGCCGGATGTCCGAGCATTTAGCCGAACGCTACGCGGGCACGTTCACTCCCGAGATGATAGAACGCTATGTCTTCGAGTCGTATGCCACCTTGGGGCGTACCGCACGTGTGCGGACCTACCTGGCGGCCATTGCCACCCGCTTCGCCGATGACAGACTGCGCGCGCTCGCTCAATCCATGGGCAGCATTGCCAAGGACAATCCACAGGTATTATTCGTTTGCGTGCAAAATGCCGGGCGTTCGCAGATGGCCGCCGCATTGCTCGCGGAAGTATCCGGCGGGCGGGTGGAGGTCCGCTCCGCGGGCTCGTTGCCCGCCGGAGAGATTCAGCCATTGGCGGTGGAGCTGCTCAAGGAACACAATATTAGCTTGGAAGATGCGTTCCCCAAGCCGCTCACCGATGACGTGGTGCGAGCCGCCGACTATGTCATCACGATGGGGTGCGGTGACACCTGTCCCATCTATCCAGGCAAGCAATACCTGGACTGGGACGTCGCCGATCCGCAGGATATGACGCTTGACGAGGCGAGGGGAATCTACGCCGACATTGAGCATCGCGTGACCGAGCTCTGGGAACGCATCCAATCCTCCTAAGCAGCCGGACCGTCGCGGCCGCATCGCGCTATGCTCCCGAAATGCCTGCCGGTGCAGGTTCCGCGGTCTTGGCCATGGCTCGGACCGGCTTTTGCGGCGCGCGCCGCATCCCGGCCACGGCCACCGCGCATACGGAGGTCAGTACCAAGGCAATCGCCGGGGTGAGCGTGGTCCACGGGGCACGCTCCACGTAGCCGATTCCTTCGGCGAGCAGCAGGCCCCACTCCGGCATGGGCGGCTGCGCGCCGAGACCCAGGAAGCCGAGCGCGGCAAGCGCTAGGGCAACGCCGGGAAGGCGCAGCATGCCGTGGCGCAGCAGCGCCGGAAGCGTTGCGGGAAGAATATGCCGGGTGAAGATCTCGAAGCGTGACATCCCGGCCAGCGGAAGCCAGCGGATGTGGCCCATGGCCCGCGCCTCGTCGATCAGCGAGGCGGCATGCGCGGTCAGCGGCGGCCAGGTAACCCACAGCACCGCAAGCGCGGCTCCGCCGACGGAGGGGCCCATCAGCGCCGCAATGATCACCCCGGCAAGAATCGGCGGCGTGGCATTGGCGATTTCTGCCGGGCCGCGGGAGATGTCGCCGAGCACCGCCAGCAGCAGGCCGATGATGATGGCGCACAAGACGATCAATACCGCGGGGGTGATCGTCCCGAGCGTTCCGTGGGCAACCCGCGCAAGCAGATCGCGTCCGCTGGAATCCGCGCCGAAGGGCAAGGAGAGGCTCAGCGCGGCCAGCCGCTGGTGCTCGATCGCATAGGGGTCCCGGGGCAGGCCGAAGGCGAGGATCGCCAGCAGCGCGGAGCAGGTAATTATTGCGGTGAAGCGTGCGATCCGCCCATCGCCGCGCGCCTCGGGCGCCGGAGGCAGTGAGCCCGGTGGAAGCGGTCCGCCGCGCAACCAGCGCCTGGCCAACGCGGTGAGGGTGCCGATGGGCACCGCGGCCCCCGCCATGAGCAGCACCCCGGCCTGCAGGGCCGGGATGTCCTGGGCATTGGCCGAACCGAGCAGATAGCGGCCGAGTCCGGGAATCGCGAATACCTGTTCCACGGCCACCGCGCCGCCGAGCAGGCCGATGAACACCAGACCCAGCTGATCGATGGTTGTCGCGGCCGCCCGGCGCAGCACCCCGGACAGGATGACCGGGGCGCCGGCTCCGGCCAGACGCCAGACGTTCACCCAGGGTTCCTCGCCGGCCCCGGAGATCGCATCCGCGAGCAAGCGTCCGAGCAGGCCTCCCGCGGGGATGCCAAGGGCAAGGGCCGGGAGGATGGCGGTCTCGAGGCCGGTCCAGCCGTAGGGCGGCAGCCAGCGCAGCTGCACCGAGACGATGACCAGCAGGATGCTTGCCAGCAGGAATTCGGGCAGTGCGGTCAGCGCGACGCCGACCGGCCCTGAACCGCGGTGCTCCAGGCCGCGCAGCGCACGCACCGCGGCCGGGGCGATCAGGCAGCTGGTGACGAGCAGCGCAACGATGATGGCGAAGGCGGTGAGCGTGGCGGAGACGGATACCGCCTGCCACACGCCCGGACCGATTTCGGCCCCGCTGACCCAGGAATTGCCCAGATCCCCGCGCAGCACCGCGGACCACCAGCGCAGGCTGGAGGCCAGCGGGCCGCCATCGAGCCCCAGCTGCTCACGGATTGCCGCCAGGGCTTCGGGCGTGGGCTCCAGTTCTGCGTAGCGCGCCCGCAGCACCGCGGCGGCCGGGTCGGTACGCGAGAGCCAAGGCAGGGCGCCGGCAATCAACAGCAGCACCACGCCGCTGAGCAGGCGTGAGACCAGGGAAAGCAGCTTGTTTTGCCGCCCGCCGGGACGTCTGTTTTTCATCGGGCAGTTGCCTTACTCGGCGCCGAGCCGGGTGGTGGCGGTGATCAGCTGGCGCTCGCGCGGATCCCGTGAGGCATCCTGAAGGTCAGGAACTTCGCCCTGGATGACACGTTCGTGCAGCAGCGGAATTGCGGCATCGGTGCCCAGAATCCTGGCTTCGGCCAGCATGATCTGGTGCTGGCGTTCTTTGCCGGCTTCGGTTTCCGCGGCGGTCTCGATCCCCTGGTCAACTTCCGTAGAGCAGAGCTGGGAAATGGCGAAGCCGCCCTCGCAGCTGAAGTCCGAGGCGAAGTAGGCCACCGGATCCCCGGAGTCCAGCACGGTGGCACGGGAGAGGATGAATGCGTCAAATTTGCCGTCGAGGGCATCGGCTTCGATGTACTGGTATTCGCGCACATCTTGGCTCACCTCGAACCCGGCGGCTTCCAGCTGCTGTTCCAGCAGCACGGCGACCTCGGGAAGCTCCGCCCGATCGGTGAAGGTGCCAAGATTGATCTTCACGCCCTTCACCTTGGCCGGTTCCGCCCGGCCTGCCAGCAGCTGCTGGTAGTCGGCATCTTGGCGGTAGCCGGCCGCGTAGGGCAGGGCCGGGCCCAAGAGGCCGTCGGCGAGATCGGCCCGGTTCTCATAGACCGATCCGACGATGGCGGCGCGGTCGATGGCCTCGCGTGCCGCGGCGCGCACGGCCGGATCCTTAAATGGCCCCTGCTCGGTATTCAGATAGAGCGTATTGGTGCGCGGCATCGGCACTTCGGTGAGCAGTTCCTGATCCACCGAAGCGGCCTGCCCCGCCGGGATCGCCTCCACCACATCGGCTTCCCCGGTGCGCAGCGCCGCGGCACGGGCGGTTCCGTCGGGGACGAACTTCACGTCGATGCCCGAAGCCTTGGCCGCCTCGCCCCAGTAGTCATCGAAGCGGTCCAGGGTGGCTCCGGAGACGCCGTCTACGGCCACAAGCTGGAACGGTCCGGTTCCCGTGCCCAGCGGGTTCACCCCGGATTCCGTGTAGGCGGCCGCGTCAAAGATGGCCAGCTGCGGGCTGGAGAGCCGCTGGGGCAGCAGCGGGTCCGGGTCTGCGGTGGTGATGCGAATGCCTTGCTCTCCGTGGGCTTCCACGCTCAGCGGCGTGCCGTTCAGGATGCGCGGTACCGGGGTGGAGTTGATCGCGCGGCGCAGCGAGTTCACCACCGATTCTGCGGTCAGCGGCTGCCCGTTGTGGAAGCTGACCCCTTCACGAATGCTGAAGTTCCAGATCAGCTCTCCTTCACGGGTCCACTCGGTGGCCAGTCCAGCTACCGCGTCACCGGCATCATCCAGGTTGACCAGGGTTTCCGCGGCGGACCAGCGGGAGAGCTTAAAAGCGTCGTCGCTGAGCGGGCTGAGCCCGGAACGCGGCGGCTGCATATGCGCCACGGAGATGCGGTCCGCGGCGGCTTCTCCGGGGCTGGCAGTGGAAAAGCACCCGGTGAGCGTGAGTGCACCAACCAGGGGGAAGAGCATCAGTGCGAGGGATCTGGAACGTGGTCGAATCATAGGTTGTCTATTCCTTGGCTAATTGAGGCGATTTTGGTTGGGTGCACAGATGCGCACCGTGCGCGAACACCGCGCGGCAAGCTGGGGGTCATGGGTTACGAGAAGCAGCGCCACACCCGAAAGGGCTATGGTCGCGAGCAGGTCGGCGGATACCGCACACGCAGTCTGCGGATCCAGGGCGCTGGTCGGTTCGTCGGCCACGAGCACCGCCGGGCGCACGGCCAAGGCCCGGGCAAGGGCCGCACGTTGCGCTTGGCCGCCGGAAAGCTGGCTCGGACGCCGCCCGAGCAGCGCCGGGTCAAAATGCGCGAGCTCGGTGGCTTGCGCTATCAGATGCTCGGCGGATTCACCTGGCAAGAGCCGCTCGATGGCATGTGCCATTGACCGGCGAATCGTCCAGCGCGGCACCAGAGCGGCCGCCGGATCTTGCGGAACTCCCTGCACCAGCCGGCGCCGCTGCGCGCAGACTAGCTTGTGCGGTGCGGCCCACTCGTGGCCCTGGACATTGATCTGGCCGGAGGATGGTGCGCGCAACCCGAGGACCATCTCGGCGAGCGTGGTTTTTCCGGATCCAGAGGCGCCCACTACGGCGATTGATTCACCGGCCGAAATCTCAAAAGTTGTCGGAGCGAGCACCTGCCGCTCCTTGGCGCCGCGCCCGTAGGTTGCGCTGACCTGCGCTACTTCCAGTACGGCCCGGCTCATGGCCGTGCTCGTTCCATGGTGGGCCCGGCGAGCTGGCAGATCTTCCCGGATTCCAGCGCGAGTCGACGAGTCGCCAGCGCAGTGGCTACCGCAGGATCGTGCGTCACCACCACGAGCGTCTGCCGAGCGGTGATGACACGGTCAAGCAGGGCCAGGGTCTGGTCCCGCGATTCGTGGTCAAGGGCACTGGTCGGTTCGTCGGCGAGAATCAGCGGAGCATCGCTGAGCACTGCCAGCGCGACCGCAGCGCGTTGCGCCTGCCCGCCAGATAGTTCCGCGGGCCTGCGCTGGCTCAGTGCCGGGTCGGTCAGCCCCACGGCGTTCAGTGCCTCGTGGACCTGGCCGGCGTTTTTTCCGGTGACCTTGCGCAGCTGCCGCCCCAGCGGGAGAAGCGGGTGCAGAGCATCGAGCCCGCGCTGCGGAATGAATCCGATGCGGGTGAAATTCGCCGTGCGGGTGCCGGTGAAAGCCAAGCCCGCGGCCCACCGTCCGGTGAGCGTGGCCAGCAGCAGGGACTTGCCGCTGCCGGAGGGGCCGGTGACGACAATGCGCTCGCCGGGGAACAGCGCAAGCTCATCGATTTCGAGCAGGGACTGCTGAGTTCTTGCAGCGACCACGCGGGCGTTTTTGAGGCGGATCAGTGGGTCGGATGGCGCAGCGAGCAGGGTGATGGGCTGTTGCCCAATCGCGTGGCCATCTGTGGCGTGCTGAGCGAGGGTGCTCTTAACTGTCATAATGAGAATGATTATCACTTAGATTAGACTATTGGCGCAAATCCTGCGTGGGCCCGCCGGGCAGCATTGCCTGCGGATCAATTGCTTGGGGACCGGCCGGCGACGCGCTCAGTGAATCCAGGAGAGGGCCGGGACCGTTCGGCAAGGCGTAGTTTCTGCAGGTATTCGTGGAATTTAGCGGTGGGCAGCAAGCCGAAAACGAAAATCGACACTGAAACGTGCGTTATGCCAGCCAGTTCCGATCTTCCATGTTTAGACTTGCCAAACTGGGTAGCGGTGGAGGTCACACCGCATTCATTTTGCCGAGCACTTGTCAGCAGGATTTGTCACCGCCCGAATGCGAGTAATGATCATGGATAGTGTAGGAACTTTGAGTCCGTTCAACTCACCAACGGTGAAACTGGACAGGCTTTTTGGCACGCCTCGTGTTGAGGTTTTTGCAAAACTGGATTTGCTGCAGCTCTCCGGGAGCACCAAGGAACGCACCGCCGGTAGCCTGGTCGATGCCTTCATGCGATCGGGCCAGCTGCAGGCCGGCGGCATGGTCGTCGAGTCGACATCCGGAAATCTGGGCATCGCCTTATCCAGGCAGTGCGTGGTGCGCGGGATCAAATTCGTGGCCGTCGTCGACGAGAACGCCAATAAGTCGGCGTTGGAGATCATGCGCGCCTACGGTGCCGAGGTTGATCTGGTGCTTGACCCGCCGGACGGGAACAAGCTCGCGGCCCGCCGCCGCCGGGTAGCGCAGCTGCTCGCCGACAATCCGGGCGCCGTGACAACGAACCAGTATGGTTCACCGCATAACCCCGAGGCGCATTATTCAACCACCATGCCTGAAATCATGGAAGCGATGGACGGGCGCCTGGACATGCTCTTCGTTGCAACGAGCACCACCGGCACTCTTCTCGGCTGCCAGCAGTACGTGCGTGAGCATGGCCTGGCCACCGAGCTGGTGGCCGTGGACGCGCTGGGTTCGGTGCTCTTCGGCGGCGACTCCGGCAACCGGCGGCTACCCGGACTCGGGGCAGGGATTGTCCCGGCGCTGGCCCTCCAATCCGAACCAGATCGAGTGTGCCGAATTCCGGAGATCCAGATGGTCCGCGGCTGCCGGCGGCTCGCTCGGCGCGAAGGGATTCTCGCCGGAGCGTCAACCGGTGCGATTGTCTCCGCCATGGACCAGCTGCTCCCGGAGATTCCGGATGGTTCACGCATCGCCTTCTTGGTCCATGACTCCGGGGTGCCCTACCTGCAAAGCGTGTACAACGATGACTGGGTCCGCGACAATCTGGGCGAGGAACCGGAGCTGGATACCTCGCAGTCGTTGGAAGATTCTTCGGTCCGATGACCCGCATTGCCATGATTGGCGGCGGCCCGAAGTGCCTGTTCGCGTTGCTTGAACTCAACGATGCATTGACAAGCGTTCAGGAAATTCCGGTTCGGGTTGACGTTTATGATCCTTATCCGCCGGGGGCCGGCAGGGTCTGGAATACCGGCCAGCCGCGTGAGCTGCGGCTGAACGTCAATTCCCGCATTATCGATGCGTCTTCCACCCTGTGTCTGCAGAGCTTCGATCAGTGGCGGGCCGTTAGCGGCGAAAACGCTGGAGGGGAGGACACCTACCCCGCGAGAGCCCTGGTCGGGGAGTACTTGCGCGAGCAATTCGAGCGGCTCGTCGAAGACGGGTGCCTGAACCTGGCACACCGGCCTTCGGTGGTCACGGGGATCGTGCGCCAGGGAGCGCAGTGGGAAGTTTTCTCCGAGCAAGGATCCGAACTCTACGATGAGGTGGTGCTCGCGACCGGGCACGGGCTCGCCGGATACCGTTCGGAAGGCATGCTTGGCGGGGCGCTCAGCGCGGCGCAACTGACGGCTGAACGCGAAGCCGATGCCATGGGCAAGGTGCCGCCGGGAAGCAAAGTTCTCATTCGCGGCGCGGCACTGACCGCCTATGACGTGGTCCTGGCCCTGACCGAAGGGAGGGGCGGGCGCTGGGAACAGTTCACCCGCAACGGGCTCGCCGCGGTGCGCTATCTTCCCGGTGGGCAAGAACCTGCACGCATCACCATGACCTCGCGTAGCAATATCCCGATGAGCCCCAAACCGCAGCGCGTTCCAGGGCCGCTGCGCGAGGTACTGGATGATTTCCGAACGTATATTCGCCAATGGGGCGTGGCGAACGCAGCGCAAAGTACCAGAGCCGCAGGCCAACCCGAAGCCGATCTGGATGCGCTGTGGCAGATCCTGCTGGCTTGCGCAAGGCAGTGCGCGCAGCGAAGCGGCATCAGTGCCTCCGCCACGGAACTGTTCAACACCGTCCTAGCCGGACAGTCCGAAGCGATGTCGGCCATCAATTCTCCCGCCGAAAAGCTGCGTGCGAGCCTCCGGGCCAACCGCGGAGTGGATCCTGCCACCCACGAATGGATCTGGTCCATCCTCTGGTCAGGACTTTATGCGCAGTTGGTTCCGGCGCTGTCGAGAATCCAGTGGCGTACCGAGGACCGCGAGCGGTTCAACCGCCTGGCCGCAAATCTCGAACGCATGGCTTTCGGACCTCCCGAACCCACCGCATTGAAGCTCTTGGCACTGTTTGACGCGGGAGTACTCCAGCAAGAGCCATCCGCCGATGCCGTAACTGCAGAGGCAATCGTGATCGATGCGGTGACCGCACCGGCCGGGGTGCTCAGCGGCCCGGCACCGGAGGGTCGTCCCGCACATTCCTTGTTCGGCAGCCTGCTCGCCAACCAAGAAATCCAGATCCGCCGCGCAGAACGCGGGCTGCTGACGGACACCGACGGCACCTGCCTGAACGCCCGAGGCGAACGGAGCGAGTCGCTGGCTGCCCTGGGCAGGCCCACCGAAGACCCCACGCTGGGCCATGACACCTTGAACCGAGTCCTGCACCCGGAATACCGGGCTTGGGCTCAACGAATAGCAACGAAGATTACCTCCGCAAGCCAGAAAGTAGCTCCCTGATGCCACCACTGATGCACGGAACCGCTCCGCTCACCGCTCGTCTGGAACCTTGGATGGAACGGCTCGTGGCCGACCCGGTGCTATGCCAAGAATTGATCGAAGAGCACGGCTCGCCGTTGAACCTCCACGATTTTGCGCCGATGAGCCGGAATATCGGTGAGCTGCGCCAAGCCGCGGAGGAACACGGGATCGATTTCCAGATCTATTTGGCGCGCAAGGCAAACAAGACGATCGGCGCCATCGACCAAGCCGCAGCCGAGGGTTGCGGGGTCGACGTGGCGAGTTTCAACGAACTCGACCAGTGCCTGAAGCGAGGGATCCCGGCAGAGATGCTGATCGTCACGGCCGCGGTCAAGTCACCGGCACTGCTCACGTTGGCGGTGGACAACGACGTGGTGCTGAGCCTGGACAATGTCGACGAGACGCTGGATCTGCTGGATATCGCAGAGCGGTCCGGGCGCCGAGTTCGGGTCGCGCTGCGCCTCGCCTCGACGAACCCAAGGATTGCTCCCACCCGTTTCGGGCTCCAAGCCGCGCGGTGGCTGGACTTTCTCGGCTTTGCGGACCGAACCGCAGGCTTGGAGGTGTGCGGCATCCATTTCCACCTCAACGGGTACAGCGGAGAGCAGCGGGCCTTGGCGTTGGCCGAATCGTTGCGGCTCATCGATGTGTTGCGGGAGTTGGGCCATGCCCCGCAATTCGTGGACATGGGCGGCGGGATCCCGATGTCCTATCTGGATGATGCCGCGCAGTGGACCGGTTTCTGGGAGGAGCTTGCCCCTTTGCCTACCGGGGATGAATCCTTGACATGGAAATCCGACCGGCTGGGCGCCACGGGTGCCGAGCCAAGCGGCTCGGTGTATCCGTACCACCAGAAGTTGATCCGCGGAGAATGGCTGAATCAAGTTCTTGCAAGCCATCCGGAAGGCGGGAATGAATCCGTAGCGCAGATGCTCAAAGAACGCGGCATTCAGCTGCGCTGCGAACCAGGTAGGACGCTGCTGGACGGCTGCGGGATGACGCTTGCCCAGGTGGCTTTCGTCAAAACCCGCAGCGATGGGCTCCCGCTAGTGGGCCTGCATATGAACAGAACGCAATGCCGCTCAACGTCGGCGGACTTCCTGGTGGATCCCTTGCTCCTCCATACAGGAACGGCCCGAGGCGAGCGCGTCGCGCTCAGCGCGTTTTTGGTGGGGGCCTATTGCATCGAGGAAGAGCTGATCCTGCGGCGTCGATTCGAATTCCCGCAGGGCGTGGCCGCCGGGGACCTCGTGGCTTTTCCCAATACCGGCGGATATCTCATGCACATCATCGAGAGCGGATCCCATCAATT
>NZ_JBQSYL010000030.1:0-58488 GCF_052379245.1 Glutamicibacter sp. AOP12-B1-11
TAGAGCCATAACGTGTGGTTTGCTTCTCGAAACGGGCCATCGAGGCATCAGCGTTAGTTAAAGTCGGTGTGCTCATCACTTAATTCCTTTCACATTTTCTATGCGGTGTGCATCAGGTAGCCGGCGGTGATCGAGATGAGGATCGCAAAACCCAAAGACCATTCCTTGAGCCACTTGGCATTCAGTGTTTTGGCGAGGAAGAGGAATAGGGCCATTGATGTCGCGGAGATTAGGACCAGCATCATATGGATATTGGATTTGGGGATTTCGGCGATGGTAAGCATGCTGAAGGCGCCGAGTAGTGCGGCGCTGGGAATCAACGCCATGGCAGCGGGATTGCGTTTTGCCAGGGACTTTCCACCACGCTTCAGTATCGGGGTGAGCAGCAGAGTGCATAGCATCCACATGCCACCAGACAAGCTCATGGCTATAAAGGCGACGGCAAAAACCTGTTGGGTATACGTATCGCCGCCCAGCATCGACCCCATGGACTGCGCAGCGAGGTTGGCGCTCGCCGTTTCAGTTGATGCCGAACCGATTAGCCCAATGCGTACCAGTACGGCAGGCGTTCCGAACAGGGCTAGTAGAGCGATGGCGACCAGCACAACCGAAAGCGATGGGCCTATGGATGCGACAGCGCCAGCGCGGAAGGCCTCTTTAACTTCGCGCAGCGGCATGTCGACATGTGGAGCAGCCGCCTTGGTGGCTTTGACGTAGAGAATCGTCTGAATAAAGATAACGGCGAAGACACCCAGAGCGCATATCCATAGAAAAGGGATATTGGCTATGGCCCAGATGTCGGTCGAACCTGGATTTCCTGCTGAAAGTGGTAGGCCCATGGGACTCTCCTAAATTTCGCATCAACTTTGTGATGTGGATCTCATGAAATAAATAGTGCCCTGCGCGTCTGGTTGCGGCAAGGAACTGGAGAAATCGCCAAATAAGTGGCCGGATCCTGCAAAACTCACTATTTTTAGCACCCCTATTCCCCATGTCGCCACTAGCGAGTGAGGATTGTGGCATACGTCGCACGACTGTTGATGTCTGAAAGGTTTGTCATGAATGAGATCCAGCGGCTCAGCGCTGTAGAGCTGACCAATAAAATTCGAAGCCGAGAATTATCTGCCCGCGAGGCCCTTCAAAGCCATATGCAGGCAATCGAAGCTGTCAACGCACAGGTCAATGCCGTTGTCACCACTGACTTCGATCGCGCGTCGACCTTGGCTGCTACCGCCGACGAGATTACCGCTCGCAATGGGGAAGTTGGTGTGCTGCATGGCTTGCCGATGACGCATAAGGATACGTTCAATACGGCAGGATTGGTCTCCACTCAGGGTTCATTGGCACTGCAGCACTACGTTCCAGAACATGATGACTTGCAGATCGCCAGGCTGGCTGGGGCCGGAGCCATCCGAACTGGCAAAACCAATGTTCCAGAATTTGGAGCCGGTTCGCACACTTTTAATGAAGTTTTCGGTACGACCACTAATCCGTTTGCCCCGGATCGATCCGCTGGCGGTTCATCCGGCGGCGTGGCAGCAGCGGTTGCGGCTCGCATCCAGCCACTTGGCGACGGATCCGACATGGGCGGTTCACTGCGCATTCCAGCTAGCTTCTGCAATGTTGTTGGGTTCCGGCCCTCGTACGGTGTGATTCCAATGGAATCGCCGTCCAACGCATACTCGTGGCTAGCTCGCTCAGGACCGATCGCGCGCACTGTGGAAGATATCGCGCTATTTATGCGCGCTAGCGCGGGGGACACCGCACTTCCTACGCCAAATACGCTCAAGGCAGAGGATTTTGTTGCCCCAACGCCAAATTTGCGTGGGGTGCGCATTGGATACAGCTTCGATTTTGGTATCGGAGTGCCAGTTGAGCCAGAAATCATCGAAGTCCTTAGATCCCAGTTATCCGTATTCGAAGCCGCTGGTGCCATCGTGGAACAAGGGTGCATAGATTTCACGGATGCCGATGAGGTCTTCGGAAATACCCGAGCGTTTGATTTCGCGACGAACCTAGGTGAACTCGTACGCAGCAAGGAATCACTTATCAAGCCAGAAGTGATCTGGAATGTGCGAAAAGGGTGGGCGCTGGACGGCGAATCAATGATTTCCACGGTTGCTGCGCGTACGCGGCTGGAACAAGCCGTCCAGGCTTATTTCTCCAGATATGACCTGTTCCTTTCACCTGCCGCGCAGGTCCTGCCGTTTGATGCCGCTATCCGCTGGCCTGAACAAATTGCGGGAACTCAGGCTGAAACTTATCTTGATTGGATGCGCTCCGCCTGCTTGCTCTCGGCCACCGGGCTTCCGGTGATTTCGATGCCTGGAGGATTCACTAAATCCGGGCTTCCAGTCGGCTGGCAACTGGCTGCCAATCACTATCAAGACGTCAACTTGCTTAATTGGGCCGCCGGATATGAAGAACAAGCGCCCTTCGCAGCAACGGCGCCCCTGCTTGCGACCAACCCGCAATCTGTGTTGGCCAATCCGGTCCGAACGATCAGCGCATAGTTGGAAAGGTAGCGAAAACAATGAGCTTCGATGCTAATGCCCAAGAAAACGGCCCCTTGGCCGGGTACACGGTAATAGACCTGTCTCGTGCTCTGGCGGGGCCGCACGCGACAATGATGTTAGGGGATCTGGGTGCCCAAATCATCAAAGTCGAGAGCACCAACGGCGGGGATGACACTCGGGGGTGGGGTCCACCTTTTGTTGGACCGGAGGAGGACCGGCAATCCACCTACTTCCTGTCCTGCAATCGCAATAAGCGTTCTATTGTTTTGAATCTGAAGAGCGCCGATGGCTTCGAGACGCTGCGTTCAATGATCAAAAAGGCCGATGTCCTCGTGGAGAACTTCCGTCCCGGTGTCATGGACCGGTTGGGACTCACCACGCAATTGCTGCATGAGATCAACCCGAAACTGGTGATGCTCTCGATTTCAGGTTTCGGGCATGACGGTCCGGAAGCGGCGCGTAGCGGCTATGACCAAATACTTCAGGGTGAAGCTGGACTCATGTCCTTGACTGGCCCCTCTGCCGATGACCCGCAAAAAGTTGGGGTGCCCATAGGTGACCTGCTGGCGGGCATGTACGGAGCCTATGGTGTCTTGGCCGCTCTGCTGGAACGTGAGCGTACCGGACTCGGTCAGCAGGTCCGTACCTCGTTGCTGGCCGCAATTGTCGGCGTTCATGCGTTTCAGGGAACTCGCAATACCGTTGCGGGGCAGGTTCCCAAAGCCCAGGGAAACCATCACCCTTCCATTGCACCATACGGTTTATTCCGTTCCGCCGACGGTTTCGTGCAGATCAGCGTCGGCAGCCCAAAGCTGTGGCAAGCGCTGGTTGAGAAATTCCAGTTGCCCACAGCCGGCTTCGAATCGAATGCGCAAAGAGTTGAACGCCGTGAGGAGCTAATTGCGATCATTGAAAAGGTATTCATGCAGATCCCCACCCAGCCATTGCTCAAGCAGCTAGGGGAAGCCGGAATTCCAGCGGGTATCGTTCGTACCCTCGATGAGGTATATGAGTGGGACCAGGTTCGTTCGCAAGGCCTCGTGCTACAGGTCCAGCACCCTGTGCTGGGCCAGGTGGAGCTCCCTGGCGCACCTTTGAGGTTCTTTGACGGCAAGCACGAAGTAACTCGAAAAGAACATACTGCACCCCCGTTGCTTAACCAGCACGAGCAGGAAATCCGCGAATGGCTTGGGCAAGACGCAGCGCAGGTAGCAACATGAGCAGTGATCCGGCGCGCGTCGAACGAATCACTACCAGAGCAATCATCGAGCAGGTACTGGACCCCGGAAGCTTCACCAGCTGGGATGAGCCGGTAGACTATTCCTTCGCTGCGGACGCCTACCGAGAACAACTCGAGCAGGCAGCACTCCGTTCCGGATCGGATGAAGCAGTAATTACGGGGTTCGGCACGGTTAAGGGTCAAGAAGTTGCTGTGGTGCTTTCCGAATTCGATTTTCTGGCCGGGTCGATTGGGCGCAATGCTGCGCAACGAATCGTCGCGGCCTTCGAACGAGCAACTGCACGGGGCTTGCCGGTGCTCGCCTCTCCAGCTTCCGGCGGAACCAGAATGCAGGAAGGTACTCCGGCATTTGTGTCGATGGTGCATATCACTGCAGCGGTGCGTGCCCACAGGGAGGCCTCTCTTCCATATCTGGTGTATCTGCGTCACCCAACGACAGGCGGAGTGATGGCTTCATGGGGGTCAGCGGGCCATATAACCATTTCGCAGCCGGGAGCTCTTCTGGGATTTCTCGGACCCCGGGTATATGAAACTATCTACCACCATCCTTTCCCGGAAGGAGTCCAAGTTGCTGAGAACCTCAAGCGACATGGACTTATCGACGCGGTGGTCCCTCTGGAAGAACTCGCAAGCATCGTCAACCGGGCCTTGAGAATTCTTCGTCCCAGTGATGGTCTTTCAGTTGCGGCTGAGTTCCCAACAGTGGCAGATCGTCGGTTGGGCGAGCACCAGGTCTGGCAGGCTATCCTGGCAACTCGAAAAGCGCGCCGTCCATCGGTGCGCCATGTAGTTAAATATGCGTCGAGCGATGCAATGCAACTTTCGGGGAGCAACGAGGGCGATAGGGATCCCAGAATGTATCTGGCTATCGCCCGAATTGGTGGACATCCAGTCGTGCTCGTTGGCCAAGACCGCTCTGGCCTGAATGGTTCGGGGTCCACTGAGCCAATGGGGCCAGCGTTCCTTCGCGAGGCGCGCCGGGGCGCGCAGCTAGCGGAGAACCTGGGAATCTCGTTGGTTACGGTGATTGATACCGAAGGCGCAGCGTTGAGCCAAAGCGCGGAAGAAGGCGGCATGGCCGGACAAATTTCCCGGTCGTTGAGTGCTTTGGTTGGACTTAACGTGCCAAGCGTATCGCTGCTACTCGGCCAAGGGACTGGGGGCGGAGCTTTGGCGCTGCTGCCTGCTGACATTTCCATTGCAGCCGCAAATTCCTGGCTCTCCCCGCTGCCTCCCGAAGGGGCGAGCGCCATTATCTATCGAGACACCGAGCATGCGTCTACGTTGGCGCATGCCCAGCAAACTGATGCTTTCTCTCTGAAACGTGCGGGGATTGTGCAAGCGATTGTGCCCGAGGAGTACGATGTGTGCAAAGCGCCTAGGCGCTTTGCACAAGAAATCGGACAGATAATATCTATTGCACTGACCAAGCTGGCGCAAGAGGACATTGCCGGATTGAGAAGACAACGCGCATTGAAATATGCATCGATTGGTAAGCAAGCACTACTGGGCTAAGCGGTGAGGTTCGACCTTGCACGACCGAGAAACAGGAAGATATGACAGAGCTCAGTACCACGCAACGGCGAATAATTGCGGCGCTTCAAGTTGATGGCCGGGCTACTTGGCGCAAGATTGCCACGGTACTAGACATACCGGAACGCTCGGTTGCGCGCCACGGCGCGTGGCTATTGGAGAGCGGAGTTGTCACAGTGGCTGCAGTCAGGCACCGAGAGCACTCGCTGCTGATAGCTTGCACCTGTGCTCCGGGAACCGGCCGGCTCGCAAGCGAAGCGCTGTCTTCCCGTTCAGACACCAGCTTTTCGTATCAGGTCACAGGGCGTGAGGATCTCGTCGTGGAAATGCACTACGACGGGGACCTCACCGATGTTCTCTCATTGGAGCTTCCAGCCACGCCCGGAGTCTCATCTGTCGTGGCCTATCCTGTGCTCAAGTATTTCAAGACGGTTCGCGGCTGGCGGCTTGGCTCGCTAAATGCGGCCGAAGAAAATTCTCTGCGCAAGCACCCCGATGTCACCAGTTGGAAGGCCAAACCCGATTTGGTCCCTAAAGATCAACTGATCATCAGCTCCTTGCGCGAAGATGGCCGGGCCAGTATCGAGTCAATCGCACGACGTGTGGCGATGAGCGAGACTTCTGTTGCACGCCGAATCGACTGGCTGCTGGCCAGCGGGCAGATAGCCATTCGGGCACTGGTCGAACCGTCTGCTGTGGGACTTCCTACCGAAGCATTGCTGTGGGTGTCTACTTCTCCCATTCAAGTTGAGCAATTAGGCCAACGGCTGGCGAGGCGCCCCGAGGTGCGCTACGCAGCGGCCGTGGCGGGAGACTGCCAGCTCGTCGTTAACGTGACAGTGGCTAGCCAAACGGAACTCTATGATTTCATCTCGAATAGCGCTTGGGGAGATTCAATGCTTCAAGTCAAAACCTCGTTTGTCGTCAAGGCGCGCAAACGCGGCGGAAGGCTGATCAGTATCTAGCGCGGACTCATGAAGGTTTTCCCGGCATAGCGATACCGGCTAGGCAGCTTTCGGAGCGGCAACGGCAATACTGCGCACAGCAGCTTGTCTGCCTCTGGAGAAACGTCGAAGCGCGAGCCGCTCATTTTCGGTTTCTTGCGGCTGCCGCCTGTTATCAGCCGTGCTGTGCCCGGGGTATTGATCTCGGCGCCAGTATTTGAAGCCCGAGGCAGTCCAGCCAGGTCAACCGCTCCCGCTGTACTTCGGTTCGGCTGATCGGCCGGTCGTCCGGCACCAGCGGATCGTCGCTGCCGCACCGGGACGAGGCGCTGGCAGCGGATGCCAACACGTGACCTGCCGGTCTTATTGAACGGCCCCGGCACGCGGTCCCGAAGCTGCGGCGCGGTCAGTGGATGGCCGCGAGGCCGAAAGCCTAGAGGCTGTCCTGTTCGGCCAAATGATTGGCGATCGCATCGAAGGCGCGGATTGTCGGGAAGAGCTTGGAGGCATCCTGCGGCAGCGGCCAGCTGGAGAGCTTCACGCAGACCATCTTCGTGGCGGGATTCATGTAGATCATCTGCCCGTGGATGCCCAGCGCCAGGGCGACATTCGACTTAGGGTAGGGGAACCAGATCTGGTTGCGGTAGTGCCCGCCGGGCATCATATTGTCGCCCGGTGAGTCGGCGAAGGCCTTGAGCTGGTCCTCGGTGGCGGTGAAGGTGTCCCGAATCCAGTCCGGATCGAAAACCTTCTGCCCGGTCAGCGCCACCCCGTCGTTGACGTACAGGTGGCCGAGGCGCGCCAGGTCGCGCAGCGTCGCATTAAAACCGCCGTCGTACATGCCGGTGCCGAACTGATCGGTGCCCATCACCAGATCCTGCTGCGCGCCGATCTTCGCCCAGACATATTCAGAGAGCAGCTGCGCCATGCGCGCGCCGCCGGCGGCCTCCAGCACCCAGCCGAGCACGTCGGTCTCGCAGGAACGGTACTCGAACGGACCGCCGTGCTCGCCCTTGGACTTCAGCGTCAGCAGGTAGTCGTACATTCCGATCGGGCCGATCGCGCCGCTGGGCTCGGTCCAGCCGATGGCCTCCTCCAGCAGGCGCACCTCGGCCTTCGGGTCCAGGTACTCCTCGGAGAACTGGATGCCCGAACGCATGTCCAGCAGGTGGCGGACCGTCGCCCCGGCATAACCCGAGCGTTCCAGAGCCGGCACGTAGTCGGTGACCAGCGCGTCCACGTCCAACTTTCCCGCGCCTGCCAGCGCGCCTGCCACGGTGCCCACGACGGTCTTGCTCATCGACATCAACAGGTGGTCGGTCAGCGAGGTCATGGTGTTGTAGTACTTCTCCACCAGCACCCGGCCATTGCGCATCACCAGCAGGCCATCGGTGTTCGTCGAGTTAATGACCCCGCGCACGGTCATCGACGGGTCGGACGCGGAGACCTTGGCTACCTCAAGCTCGCCGATCTCCATTTCGGTGAACGGCAGTTTCGCGATCGCGTCATCGCCGCGGGAGACCTTGGTGGTAGGCAAGAACTCGGCGAGGTTCTGGAAGGATACCTGGATGTTTTCCGGATACTGCCAGTTGGCGATCGTTAACTCGGATATCGCTAGGCCGCTGGTCATCTGCTGGTCCGTCTTCTCTTGGGAACGCTGTTGTGCTCTGTGTTTCGGAGCCTACCACCAGCGGTTGAACGGGAGAGTGATGCTGGGTTAGCGGTTTTCGGACGGCGGAACGTCGATGCCCTTGTACTGTGCGCGGATCGAGGAGATGAAGTGCTTCGCGTCGATGGTCAACTTCGTCTTCTTCTTCCCCTCATACTGCAGCTTCGCCTTGGTCACCAATACGCCCAAATCAGCGCCTTTCCAGCGGTAATCTTCGGCGCCGTAGATGCGCAGGAAGAACGCTTCCTTGTGGTTCTGCAGCTGGTGCCAGTCCAGCGCGCTGCGCGAGAACTGCAGCTTGCCCTTGGAGTCCAGGAAGTACTTGCCGGTGCGCGGGGCATGGGTGATGTACTGCACGATGTCATCGGTTTCCTTGATGATCATGTGGCTCCACACGTCCGCCCCGGAGAGCTCCTCCCAGCGCGCGTTGATCTCATCGACGTCCAGTTCGAAGTCCACGTCGAGGTATTCGAGCAAGTGGAAGAGGAACAGCGGGACATCCGCGTAGGCGCCGGCGGTCACGTTGGTGATCGCGCTCGCCCCGGAGATGCGTGGGTTCAATTCGCCCAGATATACCTCGTCGGTGTCGGTGTCGACCAGCACATCGACCTCGAAGAAACCGCGGTACCCGGTGGATTCAAGCCCCGCCCCGACCTTGCGGACCAGTTCGATGGCGCGGGCGCGCTGCCCGTCGGTGACCACATCGGGGTGCATCTCGTTGCCGCACCAGCCGCCCTTGTACGGGGTCAGCTCCTTGTATCCGGCCAGCTCGGTGAGGATCGGGCCGACGACGGTGCCGCAGCGGGTGAGCACCGCTTCCACGGCTACCGGCTGGTTGTTGATCCGCTTCATGACCTTGAGCTGCTCGCCGATGATGTGCTTGGAGTACTGGTTCCAGTCATCCTCGCTGGTGATGAAGAACGTGGTCTTGCCCGAATCGCCGTACGGGGTCTGCACGACCAGGTCATCGCCGAGCTTCGCCCCGCGGGACAGCTTCTGCAGCTGCGCATAGGAGTCGGCGGTGCCCAGCACGTTCGGCACCGAGTGGGCGCCGGCGGCGTTGCCCAGTTCGGTGGTGACGATCTTCGAATCCAGATGGGTGCGCAGCTCGTGCGAAGGCAGGATCAGGTCGTAGCCCAGCTCCTCGCAGATCGCCTCGGTCTCCTCGTCGAAGAACACCATCGCGATCTTCGGGCGCTGGCCACCGGCTGCGCGGTGGGTATCGATGTATTCGCGCACCTCGGGGTTTTCCAGCAGCCAGTTGTTGATCTCTTCGGAGCTCTGGAAGTCCACATGCGGCTTCTCGCTCGGGGTGAAGACCCGCGGGTGGTGCCCGTCCCAGCCGTCGTAGTAGGTGATGTAGCTGAATTTGCGCACCCAGCGGTCTAGGCCCAGCAGGTTCACCGGGGTGGCGCCGATGAAATAGATCGGAGTCTGGTTGGTGCGGAAGAAATGGCGCACCTCGCTCATATTCTTCAGCGTGCGGCCAAAATTCACGACGCGTGGAGCCTCCACGATGCTCTCGTCGTCGTTATAGGCGGCATCCACGGCAACATTGGCAGTCATCTCGTCCAAAACGCTTTCCTGCGACTGCGCTTTGCCGACCTGCTTGCGTAAATTGGCCAGATCGCTTGGTTTGGGCATCTGCGGTCGTGCAGAGCCTTCGCTCGCCTCAAGAAAATTTGCCATGGGATGTCGTTCCTTCGAAGTGGTAGACCTAGTAATTCTTCACGTGCCCGACGCTGGACACGCTGTGGACCGGTTGCTCTATCCATGTTTGGGGGTGCGAGTAAGGCGAGAGCAACGGTGAGGTAAAGCTGCGGTGAATAGTGAGTTTTGGGGCGCTTTGGCGTTGAGCAATAGCCTAGACGCGCGAAAGTCCTAACGTGAATTTAATGACACGTTAGGACTTTCTCTGTCATGTGACGATGTCAGCTAGCCGAGCCGACGTAATACCCGATGGCTGCCAGGGCTGCCCGTACCCCGGTATCCAGGGCTGGCACATAGTCGGGCAGGAAATGCGGGGAGTGGTTTACCGGGGCGGGACCAGCAGTGGTGTCGAAGCCGCCGAACATCCAGAACACATTCGGTACGCCCAGCGCATCGGCCAACGCCCCGAAGTCCTCCGAGCCCATCGCCGGGGGCACGAAGCGCACCTGCTCGGCACCGAATTCGGTGCCGAAGGCCGAAGCCACGGACTGGGTCTGCTGCGGGTCGTTGTAGAGCCGCGGGAAGTTGTAGAGCGGCTCGATCAGCGGCGCCGGCGCATTGCCGGCCGCTGCTTCGGCCTCGACGATGCGGGTGACCGCGCTGAGCACCTGCGCGCGAACCTCTTCGGTGAGCGTGCGGATATTCAGCGTGAACTCCGCGCGATCCGGAATGATGTTCTCCTTCAGCCCCGCATGGAAGGTGCCGCAGGTGATCACCGCCGGGCTCAGCGGATGCAGCTCGCGCGAAACGATGCTCTGCAAGCGGGTGATGATATGCGCGCCGAGCACGATCGGGTCGATGGAATCCTGGGGTTGCGAGCCGTGGGACTGCTTGCCGAAGAGCGTCACCTTCAGCGAGTCGGCCAGCGCCATCGCGCTGCCCTCGGTGACCGCGATGGACCCGGTCTGGAAGGGGAAGACATGCTGGCCGAGCACCACCTGCGGGTGCGGGACCTTGTCCCACAGGCCGTCCGCAAGCATCGCCTGCGCGCCGGCCGCGGTTTCCTCGCCCGGCTGGAAGATCCACAGCACCGTGCCGGACCAGCTGTCGGTGCTTCGGGCCAGCACCTGCGCCGCGGCCAGCGCGGAGGCCACATGGGTGTCGTGGCCGCAACCGTGCATTACCGGCACCTCGGTGCCGTCGGCCAGTACCCCGGTGGCCACCGAGGCGTAGTCCGCGCCGGTGTCTTCCTTGATCGGCAGCCCGTCGGAGTCCGCGCGGAAGGCGATCACCGGGCCGGGGCCATTGGCGTGGATCCCGACCACTCCGGTGCCGCCGCAGCGGAAGTTCTCGATGCCCAGGTCGCTCAGCCGGCCCTGGATGTAGTCCGCGGTGGCGTGCTCTTGCATCGATAGTTCGGGGTGTGCGTGCAGGTGCAGGTAGCTTTCGTGCAGCGCACGGGTCTCCTGGAGGTTCAACGCGATCTCGTTCATGGTCTTCCTTTGCTCGGTGGTGCTTAATCTTCGGTGGTCGCCGAGAACTGGGTGCGGTCCCGGACCAGCCAGGAAACGAGGATGGAGGCGATGACCACCAGCGCGGTGGCGAACATCGCCAGCGCGGGAGCCGCCGGCAGGATCACGAAGTTCATCAGCAGCGCGAGCGTGATGGCCACCAGCGTGGGGCGCAGCGACTTCATCGCGACGATGGACTGCACAAGCACCGCACCCATCAGCGAGGGCAGGATGTAGAGGCGGGCAACCTCGATCACCTCGGCGGGAACCATGGACACCAGCCAGGTGCCCAGCAGTCCGACGAAAAGCAGCAGGCTGGTCAGGTGGACCGTGGCCGCGCCGCAGATGGCCATCACCGCGGCCAGGTCTCCGCGTTTGCTGCCCGGCTTCGCGCCGATGGAGGCCTGGGCGACGATCGCGGCCGGAAGCAGCTTATTGGAGATGTTGCCGATCATGAACGCCTGGTACATGGCGGCCGAGCCGAGGATCGGGAAGTAGGTGGCCGGTTCAACGATCCACAGCACCCCGAAGGTCGCCGCGACCGCGAGGAAAGCCACCCAGATCATCGACGGGGCGATGTCCAGGTCGCTGAAGAAGACCAGATAGATCGGGCCGAGCAGGGAGAAGACCAGGCCGGCGGACATGGTCAGCGAGCCGTAGCGGGTGGTTTGCTTTTCGAAGCGCGCCATCGAGGCGTCGGCGCCGGTCAGTTGTGCTGCTGAGGTGCTCATGTGGTGCTCCTGGTCTTAGGCTGCGGTGTGCAGGAAGTAGCCGGCGGTGATGGCAACGACGATGGAGATGCCCAAAGCCCATTCCTTCAACCATTTCGCGTTCAGCGCCTTGGCCAGGAAGAGGCACAGCGCCATGGTGGTCGCGGACACCGTGACCAGGATCAGGTGGACGTTCGACTTCGGCAGTTCGGCGATGGTCAGCGCGGAGAACGCGCCGAGCAGGGCCGCGGTGGGGATCAGCGCCATCACCGCGGGATTGCGCTTGGCCAGCGATTTGCCGCCCTTTTTCATGATCGGGGTGAGGATCAGCGTGGCGAGCATCCACATGGCCCCGGACAGGCTCATCGCCATGAACGCGACCGCGAAGACCTGCTGGGTGTAGTCCGCCCCGCCCAGCGAGGCGCCCATGGTGACCGCGGAGATGGTCGCCGAACCGGTTTCCGCCGAGACCGAACCGATCAGTCCGATGCGCACCAGCACCGCGGGGGTGCCGAACAGGGCCAGCAGCGCGATGGCGACGAAGACGACCGCCAGCGAGGGGCCGACGGAGGCGACCGCACCGGCGCGGAAGGACTCCTTCAGCTCGCGCGCCGGCATGTCCACATGCGGCGCGGCGACCTTGGCCGCCCGCGAGTAGAGGACCGTCTGGATGAAGATGACTGCGAATACGCCCAGGGCGCAGAACCACAGGAAGGGGGTGTTGGCGATGGCCCAGATGTTCGTTGAACTCGGGTCGCCAGCGGCCAGAACGAGCTGTGGCTGCATGGTGGGCTCCTGATAAGGGTAGGTAACTAAGCGTGATGTGATGTGGATCGCATCTAGTTATAACCTTGCTAGCTTCCGTCAACAACGGCAATAATTGGCACGTATTGCCAAGTTTTTGTCGTTTTCCGCCAAATCTGTGATGGACTTGCCCGGTAGATGCAGGATTTAGTCACCGAGGGGAAGCCGCATGGCGCAGCACGAAGTTTTCAACGAACTGGAACGCCGCATCGTCATCGCGATGCAGATCGATGGGCGGGCCACCTGGCGGAAGATCGCCAGGGTGCTGCACGAGCCGGAACGGACCGTCGCGCGCTATGGCCAGGCGCTGCTGGAGAGTGGGAGAGTTTCGGTGGCGGCGATCGCGCACCGTTCCGGGTCGCTGGTCGCCTCCTTCACCTGTGCGCCGGGGACCGTGCGGGTGGCCTGCGAGGCGCTGGCCCAACGTCCGGATACCAGCTTCAGCTATATGGTCACCGGGCAGAGCGACGTGGTCACCGAGCTGCATTACGACGGGGACCTGGCCGAAATCCTCACCATGCAGCTGCCGGCCACCCCCGGGGTGAATGCGCTGGCCGTCTATCCGATCCTGAAGTACTTCAAGACCATTCGCGCCTGGCGCGCCGAACCGGTCAGCGAGGCCCAGGAGCGTGCGCTGACCCCGGCCACCGGCGGGGAGCTGACCGAATGGAATCCGGCCCCCGGGCTCACCGAAAACGATTCGATGATCATCGAGGTATTGCGCAAAGACGGCCGGGCGAGCATCGATGCGATCTCCCGGCAGGTGAAAATGAGCGAATCCTCGGTCTCCCGCCGGGTGGACTGGCTGCTGCGCGGCGAGCAGATCAGCATCCGCACGCTGGTGGAACCGGCGCTGCTCGGCTTCCCCGTGGAGGCGCTGCTGTGGGTGCAGACCTCCCCGCACAGCGTCGAGGCCCTCGGCCAGCGCCTGCGGCTGCTGCCCGAGGTGCGCTACGCGGCGGCCGTTGCCGGGGACGCCCAGCTGATCGTCGACGTCACCGTGCGCACGCAGAAGGACCTGTACCGGTTCATCTCGGACACCGAATGGGGCGAGATGGTGCAGATCAAGACCGCGATGGTGCTTTCGGCACGCAAGCGCGGAGGGCGGCTATTCGCCGTGTAGCGTGGCGGCGAAGTCGTTCTGCGCGAAGTCGAATCCAGCGTCGGCCAGCACCCGGCTGGTGACCTTGCGCCCGGTCAGCGCCACCCGGGCGTTGGAACCCAGCGCCGCGGCGCCCAGCTTGGGCAGCAGCGAACCGGTGGGCAGCCCGGGCAGCCCGGCGATCGAGCGCAGCGCGGCCATCACCTCGTGGTTGCGCAGCGGGTGCGGGTTCGCCGCGTGCACAACGCCCGCGGGGATCGGCGGAGTTTCCAGGCCCAGCAGATTGCGCACCAGGCGCAGCCAGTCCTCCATCCCGATCCAGCTGAACCACTGCTTGCCGCTGCCCAGCGGACCGCCCATGCCGGTGTGCACCAGCAGGCTCAGCGGCTTGAGCAGCGGGGCATCGGGATGCATCACCAACGAGGTGCGCAGCACGTAGCTGCGCGCCGCGTTGACCTGCGCGTCGTTGAAGGCCTGCTCCCAGGCCGAGGCCACGCCGGTCATTTCCGGCAGCGCCCGTGCGCCTTCGGGCAGCGGGCTGTCCTCGGTGAATTCGGTTTCCCCGCCATCGCCGAAGATCGCCGTGGTGCTGGACTGGATCCAGCTGGCCAGCGGGGTCTCCAGCGCCGCCGCGGCCTCGGCCAGGGTCGCGGTGCTCTGCACGCGCGAGGCGGTCAGCTTGGCGATGTTCTCGGCCGTATTGCGCTTGTCCACGCGCTCGCCGGCCAAGTTGATCAGGTGCACCGGATACTTTTCGTGAGTCAGCGCGCTGGCCCAGGCCCCCTGATGGCGCCCGTCCCAGGGGTATTGCTCGGCCGGGAAGTCCGGTTCCGCGTTCCGGGTGAGCACCGCGACCGAGGCGCCGCGGCAGACCAGCTCGGCGACCAGATTGCGGCCCAGGAAGCCGCGGCCCCCGGAGATGACCACATGGGCCGGTACGGTGCGGTGCGCGGCCGGTGGAATGACCTTGAACAGGCGGGCGGCCGCCAGCGCGAAGTCGGCGCACAGCGCATTGGCGACGCTGAATTTGAAGGCGGCGGTGCCGATCCCGCGCAGCGCAACCGTGAAGCGCAGCAGCGCGCCGCTGCCCGCGGAGTCGACCTGCCAGCGCAAGACCATGTCCCCGCCGGGCTGCGGCTGGGTGAACTCCACCATGCGCTGGGCCGGATTGCGGCGGGTGATCGAACCGGATGGGGCGGTGGCGCGGTGCAGCGGGCCGAACAGCTTGCCCGGCGGGCGCAGGTCAACCTTGGTGCCTACCCCGCGCTGGTCATCGTGCACCACGAAGCCGTCGAAGCTTTTCATCCAGCTGCCGGTCTGCGCCAGGTTGCCGACGATGGAATACACGGCCTCGGGGTCCGCGGCGAGGTACTGCGATTCGCTGCGCTGCCAGCGGGTGAACTTATTGAGCATCTGCGCCATTCTCGGATCATCCTTCGAGTTGATCAGAAACTTCGGACTTCTCCAAGGCTACTTCGGTTTGCTGTGCCGGGGCGTGATGCGCGCCCGGAGCTGCCCTGCAGTGTCGCGCCGGCCCCGGAGGCGACGCGGTGATTAAAGGAGAAAACCGGCGCCCGCCGAGTGCCGTTGGGCAGTCGGCGGGCGCCGGTTTCGTGAAGAAGAGCGAGGTGCGCGCTAGGCGGTAACCTTCGCGCCGAGTTCTTCTTCCATGGCGGTGAATTCCGCGTCGATCTCCGCGTTCGGCTTGAAGGTCGCCCGCGAAACAAGCCACGCGACAACCAGCGAGACGATGAAGCCCGGCACGATCTCGTACATGTTGCTGGCAAGCACGTCGATGTTGCCCCAGATGTAGACGACCGCGGCACCGGAAACCATACCCGCGAAGCCGCCCAGAGCGGTCAGCTTGCGCCAGTACAGGGCCAGCAGCACGATCGGGCCGAAGGAGCCGCCGAAACCGGCCCAGGCGAAGGAGACCAGGTCCAGGATCGAGGAACTCGGGCTCAGCGCCAGCAGCGTGGCGATCACCGCCACGATCAGCACGCCGGTGCGTCCGAGCATCACCAGTGCCTTAGGCGAGGCCTTGCGTCCGGTGATGTTGTAGAGATCTTCGACCAACGCCGAGGAGCAGACGATCAGCTGCGAGGACATCGTCGACATGATGGCTGCCAGCACGGCCGCCAGCACCAAGCCGGCGATCAGCGGGTGGAAGAAGATCTGGCTGAGCAGCAGGAACACGGTCTCGCTGCTGGCATCGGTCAACGGTTCGTCGGCGAAGTAGGCGACGCCCACCAGTGCGGTGGCGATGGCGCCTGCCGAAGCCAGGAACATCCAGCCGATGCCGATGCGGCGTGCCGTCTTGGCCTCGCCCGGGCTGCGCAGCGCCATGAAGCGCACGATGATGTGCGGCTGGCCGAAGTAGCCCAGTCCCCAGGCGGCGGTGGAGAAAATCGCCACGACCGCGAGGAACCAGTTGCTGCCCGAGAAGGAGGAGAACAGGTTGAAGGCTTCCGGGTTCACCTCGGTGATCTTCGAGGCCAGCGAGCCGAAGTCGCCCATCTGGATGACGGCGACGATCGGCACCGCGATCAGCGCGGTGAACATCAGCAGGCCCTGGGCCACGTCGGTGAGCGAGGCTCCGAGGAAGCCGCCGAACAGCGTGTAGAGCAAGGTGATGACGGCAACGAAGATCATGCCGTTCAAATAAGGCCAGCCGAAGGAAGCTTCGAAGAATTTGCCGGCGGCGACCATGCCCGAGGACACGTAGAAGGTGAAGAACACGAGAATGATGACCGCCGAGGCGATGCGCAGCAGGTGCTTGCGATCCTTCAGGCGCTTCTCGAAGAAGCTCGGAATGGTGATCGCGTTCTGTGAGATGGCGGTGTAGGAACGCAGGCGAGGGGCGACGAACTTCCAGTTCGCCCAGGCACCGATCAGCAGGCCAATGGCGATCCAGGCTTCGTGCAGGCCGCCAAGGTAGATGGCGCCGGGCAGGCCCATCAACAGCCAGCCCGACATGTCACTTGCACCTGCGGATAGCGCTGCCACCCACGGCTTCAGGCCACGGCCTGCGAGCATGTAATCGTCGATATTCGATGTTCGCCTGAAAGCTACATAGCCGATGCCAAGCATCACGGCCATGTAAAAAGCGATTGCGATGATCTGATAAGTCTGGTCAGACATTTTTCCTCATTGCCGTTTTTTGTTCACCGGCGCGTGTTATCGCCCGGCGAACCGCGGATCTAGTGGTGCGAGTCACCACTATTGCACTTATTTTTCTATTTGTCTTGGCTACCTTCCCTGCTCGTTATGGATTTGTAACTTAAAAGACCGTATCGAACTAGTGCGCAGAATCAGAATCGAGTTCCGCGGTTTCGTGTTGAATTGCCAGCTGTTCGTGCACCAGCGTGCGCACCGCCTGGATCGCCGGGGACCGCGCCGAAGAGTGCCGCATCGCGGTGAAAATGGTGCGCACCGGGGCGTTGTGCAGGTCCACGAAACGCAGTTGCCGCTCGAACTGGGTCCACACCAGATCCGGCAGCAGCGCCACCGCGGTGCCGGTCTCGACCAGGGTGACATGTGCCTGAAGGTCGGCCGTTTCGTAACGTACGTCCGGCTCGAATCCGGCCATGCGGCATGACTGCTCCGCCCAGTGCCGGCTTGCCGCGCCGGGCGGCTCCATCACCCATGGGAGGGTGGCGGCATCGGCCAGCGAAGCGGTCCGGTCGAATTCGGCGTTGCCCTCGCCGCCGTGCAGCGGAAGCGCCAGGCGGATCGGGTCGTGCGCGAGGTGGCGCCGATCGAGGGTTTCAAAGATCGGTGCCGCGTGCCCCTGGTACTGTTCGGCGATCACCAGATCGAAGTTGCGCGCGCTGGTTTCGTGCAGCGCTTCCTCGGGCTCGTGCTGGGTCATCTCCACGCGCAGATGCGGATGCACGGAGTGCAGCTTGCGCAGCACCGGCGGCATGATGGCGAGCATCGCGGTCTGGAAAACCGCCAGGCGCACGGTGCCCGAGACGTTGGACATGGTCGCCGCCAGGTCCGCTTCGGCGCGTTCCATCGAGCCGAGCAATTCCTCGGTATGGGCGACGAGAACCTGGGCCTGCGGAGTCAGCTGGAGCTTGCGTCCAATGCGTCGCAAAAGCTCGACGCCGGCTTCGTCTTCGAGCTGGCTGAGCTGTTGCGAAACCGAGGACGGGGAGTAGCGGAGCACATCCGCAACCTCGGCGATCGTTCCTCGGATGCTTAGTTCCCTTAAGAGACGTAATCGTCGCAGTTCAAGCACTGATTCATATCCTATTCACGCGGATGTTAAGTGAAGTTATGCCCGGGCGTTTCGCGCACCCATTAATACATTAGCAAACCCGAACGAAGCTCTTCGGGTTTGTTCACTTTTGCTTAATCAAAGTTGGGGTCATACTCGATCTTGCACACAGCATTTTCGCGGCCAACTATCCGGTGATTCCGTAAGCTCGTCAGCCACAACGAAATTCGCGATCGGTGTATCAATATAAGGACGAACTGCATCGAAGGGAACGGCAAATATGTCATCCTCTATCACCTCACTGCGAACCGTCGCTCCGGCGGTTGACGCAACAGGCAAGCCACTGACCCACCCCACAGAACTTGCCGATGAGACCATCGCTCTGGTCCGCCACTGGCTGACCGAAGCCGCCAAATTCCCGGTCGACGCCTCTGCGGCGCGCCTCGCGGGAGTACTGAAAGATCCCAAGGGCCTGGACTTCACCGTGGGATTCGTCGACGGCGTGATCCGCCCCGAGGATCCAAAGGTCGCGGCCAGCAACCTGAAGCGGCTGGCCCCGATGGTGCCGGCCTTCCTGCCGTGGTATCTGCGCAAGGCCGTCGCCCTGGGCGGCACCATGGCTCCGCTGCTGCCGGGAATCGTCGTGCCCGTGGCCCGCAAGGTGCTGCGTGAAATGGTCGGCCACCTGATCATCGACGCCTCGGATAGCAAGCTGGGCGGCGCGATCTCCAAGATCAAGCGCGAAGGCGTGAACCTGAACGTGAACCTGCTCGGCGAGGCGATCCTCGGCGAGGGCGAAGCGAACCGTCGGCTGGAGGGCACCTCCAAGCTGTTGGCCCGCGACGACGTGAACTACGTCTCGATCAAGGTTTCCTCCACCGTGGCCCCGCATAACCACTGGGCTTTCGACGAGGCCGTGGAGCACATCGTGGACAAGCTGCGCCCGCTCTACGAGCTGGCCAACAACGCGAGCGCGAAGAAGTTCATCAACCTGGACATGGAAGAGTTCAAGGACCTGGAACTGACCATCGCGGTCTTCACCAAGCTCCTGTCGCTGCCGGAGTTCAAGGACCTCTCGGCCGGAATCGTGCTGCAGGCCTACCTGCCCGACGCCCTGGGCGCGATGATCGAGCTGCAGGAATTCTCCGCCGCGCGCGTGGCCGCCGGCGGCGCGCCGATCAAGGTGCGCGTGGTCAAGGGCGCGAACCTGCCGATGGAAATCATGGAAGCCGATATCCACGGCTGGCCGCTGGCCACCTGCCACTCCAAGCAGGACACCGACACCAGCTACAAGTCGGTGCTCGAATACGCGCTGCGCCCGGAACATGTGCAGAACGTGCGCATCGGCATCGCCGGGCACAACCTCTTCGACGTGGCGCTGGGCTGGCTGCTGGCCAAGGCCCGCGGCGTGCAGCACGGCATCGAGTTCGAGATGCTGCTGGGCATGGCTACCGGCCAGGCCGAAGCGGTGCGCCGCGACGTGGGCGAGCTATTGCTCTACACCCCGGTGGTTCACCCGGCCGAATTCGACGTGGCCATCGCCTACCTGATCCGCCGCCTCGAAGAAGGCGCCAGCCAGGAAAACTTCATGTCCGCGGTCTTCGAACTGGAGCAGAACGAGGAATTGTTCGAGCGTGAGACCAACCGCTTCCTCGCCTCGCTGGAAAACCTGACCGACGTGGTGCCCGCAACGCACCGCGTGCAGAACCGCCAGCTGCCCGACGCCTCGCTGACCGAGGTGGTGGCCGGATTCGCCGATGGAACCACCGAGTTCTTCAACACCCCGGACACCGACCCGAACCTGGGCGCCAACCGCGCCTGGGGCGGGGAGATCCTGTCCAAAATGCGCGATTCGAACCTCGGCAAGGACCTGGTCGCCGCCCATACCCTGTCCTCGACCGCGCAAATGGATGAGGCCATCGCCACGGGCGTGGACGCCTCGGCCAGCTGGCAGGCGCTGGGCGTGGCCGGCCGCGCGGAGATCCTGCACCGTGCCGGGCTGCTCTTCGAAGAGCGCCGCGCGATGCTGCTGGAGGTGCTCGGCTCCGAATGCGGGAAGAACATCGACCAGGGCGACGTGGAGATCTCCGAGGCGATCGACTTCGCCCACTACTACGCGCAGCGCGGCCTGGACCTGGAAAACGTCGACGGGGCAAGCTTTGTGCCCTCGAAGCTGACCGTGGTCACCCCGCCGTGGAACTTCCCGATGGCGATCCCCGCCGGGTCGACCATGTCGGCGCTGGCCGCCGGGTCCGCGGTGATCATCAAGCCGGCCACGCTGGCCGCGCGCATCGGCTCGGTGATGGTGCAGACCCTGTGGGATGCGGGAGTGCCCCAGGACGTCTTGCAGCTGGTCTTCGCCGGCGAGCGGAAGCTCGGCACGCAGCTGGTCTCCGACGAGCGCGTTGACCGCCTGATCCTCACCGGCGGCTACGAGACCGCGCAGCTGTTCCGCTCCTTCCGCAAGGATCTGCCCTTGCTGGCCGAAACCTCGGGGAAGAACGCGGTCATCGTCACCCCGCATGCGGACCTGGACTTGGCCGCCCGCGATGTGGTGGCCTCGGCCTTCGGGCACGCCGGGCAGAAGTGCTCGGCCGCCTCGCTGGTGGTGCTGGTCGGCTCGGTGGCCGAATCGCGCCGCTTCAACAGCCAGCTGATCGACGCGGTGAAATCGCTGACCGTCGGCTACCCGTGGAACCCGGAATCCCAGATGGGACCGCTGATCGACGTGCCGGGGGAGAAGCTCGCGCGCGGCTTGACCACCCTGGGCGAAGGGGAGCGCTGGGCCATCGAGCCGAAGCAGCTCGACGAGTCGGGCAAGCTCTACTCCCCGGGCGTGCGCTACGGGGTGCAGCGCGGCAGCGAATACCACCAGACCGAGTACTTCGGTCCGATCCTGGGCGTGATGACCGCGCAGAGCCTTGAAGAAGCAGTCGAAATAGTCAACGACATCGACTTCGGGCTCACCTCCGGGCTGCACTCGCTGGATTCGGAGGAGATGGCCTACTGGCTGGAGAACATCCAGGCCGGCAACATCTACGTGAACCGCGGCATCACCGGTGCCATCGTGCAGCGCCAGCCCTTCGGCGGCTGGAAGCGCTCGGCGATCGGCGCGGGCACCAAGGCCGGCGGCCCGAACTACCTGGTCGGCATGGGCAGCTGGCGCGATGCACCGGTGACCGAAACGGCCACCTTGTCGGCCTTCGACGAGCGGCTGCTGAACGCCGCGGAGCTATCGGGCGAAGACGCCGACTGGTTGCGCGGTGCGCTGGGCAGCGACAAGCTGTGGTGGCACCAGGAGTTCAACGCGGCCAAGGACCGTTCGGGACTGGCCGCCGAGCGCAATATCTTCCGCTACAAGCCGGTGGATGTCACCGTGCGCTTCGAAGCCGCCTCCAGCGGGCACGGCATCACCGAGGCCTTGCGCGTGGTGGCCGCCGGGGTGACCGCCGGTTCCCGGGTGATCTTCTCCGCGGATGCGGACCTGCCACGCGGGGTGCGCAACCTGTTCGCCGAGCACTCGGTGACGGTGGTCCGCGAAGATGCAGAGGCGTTCGCCGCCCGGGCCGCGCGCCTGGCCGCGAAAGAGGGGCCGACCGCGGCCTCGCGCATCCGCTTGATCGGCGGTTCGGCCAAGGCAGTTGCCGAGGCCACCGACGGCAAGCCCGATGTGGCGATCTACGCCTCGCCGGTCACCGGCGCCGGACGCGTGGAGTTGCTGCCGTTCCTGCACGAGCAGGCGGTATCGATCACCGCGCACCGGTTCGGTACGCCGAACCACCTCAGCGACGGGCTGATCTAGTCCGCTAGAGCTCGGCGCGCAGCACTCAGGCCGGTCCGCTTCCTTCCGGGGAGCGGGCCGGCCTGTGCCGTTGGCGCTCGAAGTGCGGCGCGGCAGAATATCAGGGCTCGACCAAACCGGTCCGGTACGCCAGCACGGTGACCTGGGTCCGATCGCGTGAGCCGGTCTTGGCCAGTAGCGAGGAAACATGGGACCGCACCGTTTCAACTCCGAGCACCAAATCCGCTGCGATCTCCGCGTTGGTCATGCCCCGGGCGATGCGGGCAAGCATCTGGCTCTCACGCGTGGTGAGCGGGGGCCCGGTGTAGTCCGTGCTCCGGGCCCGGGGCCGGAGCAATTCGCGGACGGCCTCGGGAAAAAGCAGGCTGGATCCGTGGGCGACGGTGCGCACCGCCTGCACCAGCTCTTCGGCGGTGGCGCGCTTGAGCAGGAAGCCCGAAGCCCCGGCCGCCAGTGCCCCGCGCACGTAGTCGTCGTGCTCGAAGGTGGTCACCACCAGCACCTTCGGCGGATCGGGCAACGCCAGGATCAGCTCGGTGGCGCGAATGCCATCAACATCGGGCATCCGCACGTCCAGGCACACCACATCGGGTTTCGAGCGCCGCACCAGATCCACGGCCTGCGCGCCGTCCGAGGCCTCCCCGACGACCTCCAGGTCCTCCTCGGTCTCCATGATCAGCCGGAACCCCTGGCGCACCAGAGGTTCGTCGTCAACGAGCAGTACGCGCACGCCGTGCGCGCCGGGCGGGGTCGCGCCAGCGTTCATGAACCGTGTCCTTTCCTCAGCAGCGGCAACTCGATGCGTGCCGTCCAGCGATTCTCGTGCAGCCCGATGTCCGCGGTGCCGCCGCAGATCGCCACCCGTTCGCGCACCCCGAGCAGACCGCGCCCACCGCCGGGGCGGCTGCCGCCGGCTCCCGGTGCGTTCTCGACACGCAGCTCCAGGGATTTGCCGGTGTGCCGAACCAGCAGCCGAACCTCCCCGCCGGCGCCGTGGCGCCGTGGCGCCGCGCGTTGCTCAGCAGCTCGGCCACGATGCCGGCCAGCTGCTGGCCGAGCATCTCGGGGAGATCCTCGGGCAGCTCGATGGCCGCCCGGAGCTCCATGCCGTTGCGCCGGTGAGTCTCGACCAGGCTTCCGAGGTCGGTGTGGGAGGGCGCCGCGGCACCGCCCCGAAGCACGGCCAGCATCGCATCGAGCTCGGCCATGGCCGAACGGGCCGTGGATTCGATGGTGTCGAATCGCTCCGCCGCCATCTCCGGGTCGCGCCGTGCCAGCCGGCGGCCGGCGGCCGCTTGAATGCCGACGATGCTCAGCGCATGCCCGATGCCATCGTGCAGCTCTCGGGCGATGCGGTTGTGCTCGGCCTCCCGATCGGCCCGGGCCAGGGCCAGCTGGAGGCGGTCATGGGTGGTGGGTCCGAGGAATCTGCCGACCAGCCGGGCGGCGAGCAGCCCGAGCGGCCACCAGGACAGCAGCGCGGCCAACGCGGTCAGCGCCGCCAGCATGGCTCCGAGCCATCGACCGGGTCCGGTCGACGGAGCAGCGAGCCCCAGCGGCAGGGGGCGAGCGGTCAACAGGTCGAAGGCCGCCGAGCCGGCCAGCGGCAGAACGATCAACAGGCAGCTGGCCACGAAGAGGCCGCCCGCCAGGTGGAACAAGACCCAGAGGACCGTCTGGATCCGGTGTGCGGGGCGCACTGTCAGCGGCGCGACCAGCTCCTGGCGGCTGGAGAGCATGGTTCGCGCTGCGCTGACCTCCACCTCGCGAACACCGGGCACCAAGCCCAGGGCCGCGCCGAGCAGAATCGACCCGGCGGCGATCGCACCGAGCAGCCGCGGCTGCATTGCCCCCTGGCTGGCCGGTGCTTCGGCGACCGTGTACACCAGGACCATGACCACCATGATCGTTGCCGTGGCGATTGCGGCGCCGGACATCAACCAGGCGAACTGCCGGAGCAATCGGGATACGGTGGTCATGGCTCTATCCTTGCCTATGAGCCGCTGTGCGGGCTAGGGGCCGGAGTCCGGATAATCCCCGAGGGGCCGGTGATCCGGCGGTGCCCGACGTAGCCCCAGGCGGCCAGCGCCAGCGCCGGTCCCCAGAGCCAGCAGGGGAACACCAGAGCCATGAGAAAGCTTCTCTCGGACGCTGCTGCCTGCACCAGCAGCGGAACCGCGGTGAAGCAGAGCATCGCGGCAACCGCCCCGGCCGGCAGTGCCGCGGCCATGACGGGGACGGGACGTCCGGCCAGCCAGGGCACCCAGCGCGGGAAGTTCTCGCCCCAGGGGCGGAGCAAGCCCACGGTCAGCACCGCGCCGAGCCACGCGCCGGAGGATAGCGTGATGCCCCAGATGCGGGTCGCGGGGTCGGCCGCCGCGTCCCCGCCGAATATCGGCCAGGGGGTGAACCAGGTCAGCCGGGCCAATGCGTAGGGCAGCGGCCCGCAGGCGGCGATGATGGTGAACACGCGCCGGTGCCGGGTGACCCAGCTGGTGGCCCGGGCGACGAATTCGGTGCCCCGGGCACAGCGGATGGTCACTGCGGCCCATAGGAGCGCGAGAAGCAGCAGCAACGGTCCGAACAAGTTCGCGCCCTGGCCGGCCAGTTGCGCCACGAAGGTGGTGGCCAGGTTGCCCAGCGCCTCGCGGCCCAGCACCGCCGCACCGGCCAGGAGCACAAGCGCCGGCACGCCAAACGTCCAGCGGGCCGCGGGGTAGCGGCGAATCACCTGGACAAGCAGCCCGACGAGCAGCAACGGCATGCACAGCGCGAGCAGGTAGCCGGCACTGGTCAGCGTCGCGCTGCTGCCGAAACCCGCACCCAGCACCAGGGTCAGCAGCGCCGCGCCGGCCATCGTGCCACGACGGCCCAGTGCGCCGGAGAGTGACGCGGCACCGGTGGCCAGCGCGCCCAGGGCGGTGATCAGGAAGACCCGCGTAGCGGTGTCGCCGGAGGTCAGCGCCGCGATGAGGGTGGCGGTCTGCTTCGCGTGAAAAAATGAGTCGGCCGGGTGCAGCAACCAGACCGCGCCGAGGACCGAGGCGAACAACGATGCGGCGGTGGCCGCCAGCAGCAATCGGGGGAGTGTGTATGTGCTCATAGTTCGATTCTTCTCCGCGCCGCTGCCGAGCGCTTCACCCGCGCGGGGGAACTGCATCCCCCGCGCGAGCGATTTTGATGCTGGCCGCGGGCAACCGCCGCAGGCTCACACCGGAGCCCTAGGGGTTCCAGCTGCAGTCACTCCGCGGTACTTGATCCGGATCCAGACAGTGGGGCAGGACCGTCCAGAGCAGCCCGCCCTGGACGGTCGCTTCGATCCGGCCAAGCTCGATCGCCGGGTGACGGTTGAGGCAGGATGATGCCAGATTTGCCAGTCTCGTCTCGCCGCCGTCCAGCCAGACGCGGGCGCAAACCGGCAGTTCTCCGCTGCCGCCGGAATTGGCCGTGAGTTCAATCAGCGGGTGCAGCGCGTTGAGCTTGTCGGCCGGGGCGGGGGCTCAGGATTTTGCGGATAACTGGCCCCGGTAGCGCGCGGCCAGCGCATCGGCGGCCACGGAGAGCAGCGCGGGAAGGATATAGCGGGCGAGCGTGGCCAGCACGAAGAGGGTCAGCGATCCCTCGGGGGCCTGCGCGGCGGCCAGCGCCAGGAAGCCAAAGCCGAGCCCGCTGGCCAGGCCCACGATCCAGCCGGCGGCACCGCGCGGGCGCAGGATGAACCAGCCGGTGAGGGCCACCAGCGGAAGGATCAGGCCCAAGGTGTGGAAGTAGCCGGTGTAGGCGCCGGTCAGATCGAGCGCGGAGACGAAGAACCAGTCGCCGTATTCCACGCTGCCCAGCACCGGGAGCTTGAGCAGCAGATCGAGCAGGAAGCTAAGCATGATGATTCCGATGCCGAAGATTTTTGCCGCACGGGTGATTGGCAACAACCAAAAAGTGGCTAGTACCAGGCAGCGCAGCACCCAGAGGCTGACTACTACCAAGGCGTTCGAACCTAAGACCAGATGGGTCATGGCTAGCGCGGTGTTGCCGGCCAGTCCGAGGATCACCGCGAACCAGATGAAGATGGACAGGGCTGAAAGCTGCATGCGGGGTTTGTTCTCGGTCACCGAATCAAGTGTAGTCAGCGCGGCTGTGTACTGGCTATATTGGCGGTTTAGAGTTCCAGTTTGAGCGCCTTGCGCAGGGTCAGCGCCCCGCCGGTGTGCATCACCGCACGGCGGTAGATCCGTTCGGCGAACAAGATAGTGAACCAGCAGGTAGCCAGCGTAAGGGCCAGTGAGATGAGCGGTTCAACCAGTGAGACTTCACCGCCGAGCAGGCGGATTGGCATCGCGACGGAGGAAACAATTGGCACATAGGAGGCGATGACCAAAAATCCGTCCTTGGCGTAGATTCCGATGAACAGCACCGCCATCAACACACCGACTACCGGCCCAGAGGATTGTTGGAGGTCTTCGGTACGGCTGGCTAGTGCTCCCAGCGTCGCCCAGATTCCGGCGAGGACCAGGAACCCGACGAGGAAGAAGGCCACAAACCAGCCGGCTACTTGCGAGACGACTCCAAGGAACGGGATCTGAACTGGTGATAGATAGGCGGCGAACAGGCCCACGGAGAGGAAGAGCAGCAGCTGGGCCAGCGCGAGAATCACGTTACCCAAGATTTTGCCCGCAAGCAGCTGACGCAGATTGATCGCGCCGGCGAGGATCTCCACTACCCGGTTTTGTTTTTCTTCGATCACCGAGTTGGCTATCGGCATGCCGAAGATGAGTGCTGACATATAGAACAAGAAGGAGAAGAGGAACGCCATAGCCTTGATCATGGAGGCACGTTCGGCGTCCCCATGCATTTGGGTGACCGTTAGTGCACCGTCGCCCGGTAGCTGATCTGCGTTCAGCCCGGCCGAAGTGAGCAGTCGCGCGGTCAACACCTTCTCGGTGGCTTCGCGCAGCGCCCCATGGAGTTTGTCCGGGACTTCATCGGATCCGGTGAGCGTAAATTTATTTGCTGGGCCCTGGCTCAGCGTGGCATCAAGCTCCCCAACATCAAGTTGCGCGGTGGCATCATCGGCCGGTAGCTGTTCGACGTTGATTTTCAGCTGGTCTTCGGCGTCCGAGGCCGCTTGGTTGAGGACGGTGAGACTGGCCTGATCGGTGGCCGCCACCGAAAACTGCGTGGTGCGTGTGGCGAGAAATCCGGTAACGGCGATCGAACCGATGATCAGCAACAGCGTGACCAGGGTGGAGATGATGAAGGCCTTGTCGCGCAGCTTCGTTTCGACTTCGCGCAGGGTGACGATCAGCCAGGCGGGGGTGGCAAGGGTGTTCATGCGATGATCTCCCGGTAGATATCCGCCAGCGCGGGGCGGTGCAGGGCGAATTCGGTGACCGTGCCGCGGGAGAGCGCGTGGGCCAGCACGCGTTGCGCGTCGCCTGGCGTGCCGAAGCTGACCAGGGCGTGCTGCCCGGAGAGGTCGATCACCTCGACCCCCGGCTCGGTGCGCAGCCAGCCGGCGTCGGCGCCCAGGGCCAGGCGGTGCCTGCTGGCTTGGGCGGTGCGCAGCTCGCTGGCCGGGGCGTTGGCCAGGATCTTGCCCTCCTGGATGATGACCAGGTGGTCCACCAGGGTATCGAGCAGATCCAGCTGGTGCGAGGAGAAGAGCACCGGGACGCCGCGGGCCGCGTAGTCGCGCAGGATGGAGCTCATCGCGTCCACCGCCAACGGGTCCAGCCCGCTGAAGGGTTCGTCGAGCACCAGCACGTCGGGTTCGTGCAGCAGCGCGGCGGCCACCTGCACGCGCTGCTGGTTGCCCAGCGAAAGGGCCTCCAGCCTGGATTTGGCCCGGTCCGCCAGGCCGAAGCGGGCCAGCAGGTCCATCGCGCGGGTGCGTGCGGTGCCGCGGGCCAACCCGTGGAGCTGACCGAGGTAGATCAGCTGGTCGATCACCGGCTGCTTGGGATACAGCCCGCGTTCCTCCGGCATGTAGCCGAAGTTGGGGCGGGTGGGCGCGTCCAGGGCGGCCCCGTCCAGGGTGAGCCGGCCGCCGTGGGCGTTGAGCAGTCCCATGATGATGCGCATGGTGGTGGTCTTCCCGGCGCCGTTGGCACCGACGAAGCCGGTCAGCGCCCCGCGCGGCACGGTGAAGCTCACCTCGTCCAGGACCTTGGTTCCGGCAAAGGACCGGGTGATCTGCTGAAGTTCGAGCATGCTCGGTCTTTCTGGCTTGGGAATCTCTTCGCTTGCCTTCCAGCTTAGGAAGGCCGGGGCGGATCCGCCTGATGCTTGGGGATGAAACTATTGGATGAGCCCGGCGCGGTGGGCGTAGAGGGCCGCCTGGACGCGGTCGCGCAGGTGGAGCTTGGCCAAGAGATTCGACAGGTGGGTTTTCACCGTCGCCTCGGACAGGGCCAGCAGGGCGGCGATCTCCTGGTTGTTCTTGCCGCTGGCCAGCGCGGTGAGCACCTGGCGTTCGCGGGCGGTCAGCGCGTGCAGCGCCGCGCTCTCTGCGCCCGGTGCCGAGGTGCCGGGGCGCGCGCTGGTCTTGCGGGCGATGAGCTTGAGCGTGGCCTCCGGGGAGAGCAGCGCGTATCCGGCGTGGATCTGGTGGACCGCGTTGAGCAGCAATTCCGGTTCGGCGTTTTTCAGCAGGAAGCCGCTGGCCCCGGCATCGAGCGCGTCGAAGAGGTAGTCCTCGCGGTCGAAGGTGGTCAGCACGATGATCTTGGTGTCCACGGTGCCCGCGAGCCGCGCGGTGGCCGCGATGCCGTCCAATGCGGGCATCTGGATGTCCATCAGCGCGACATCCGGGGTGCGGGTGCTGATCAGCTCCACGGCTTCGGCGCCGTTGGCGGCGGTGCCGATGACCAGCAGCTGCGGATCGGTTTCCAGGATGAGCTTCAGCGAGGAGCGGATCAGTGGCTGGTCATCGCAGATCACGACGGTAATTTGGCTCATGGGCTTAGCCTAGTTCCCTTCGGGGGATCCGGGCAGGCGCAGCCGGGCGCGGGTGCGCCAGCCGCGCGGGGTGCGCGGGCCGATCTCCACCAGCCCGTGATGCAGCGCGGCGCGTTCGCGGATGCCGCGCAGCCCGAAGCCGCTGCCGGCGCTGTCCGGGCGGGGGGCTCCCTCGTCGGTGACTTCCACCTCCACCCAGGATCCCTGCGCGTCGGTTCCGGAGCGCAGCGCGAGCGTGGCGGCGCGGGCGGTGGAGTGGCGCCGCACATTGGCCAGCGCCTCCCCGCAGATGCGGTAGAGGGCCAGCGAGAGGCCGGGGGCCAAGGAGGCGAAGAAGCCCGGGGCGTGCTCGTCCTCGGAGAGCTGCACGTGCAGCCCGTGCGCGGCGTTCTGCTCTAGCAGCCCGGGCAGCGCCGCCAGCGAGGGCTCCGGGGCGCGGGCGGCGGAATTGCCGGTCTCGGGATCCTGCGGGGACTGCTCGCGCAGCACGCCGAGTAGCGAACGGGTTTCGGCCACCGCGCTGCGTGCCGAGGACTCGATGCCGCGCATCAGTTCGATGGCCTGGGCCGGATCGCGGTCCTGGACCAGCCGGGCGGCGGAGGCCTGGACTCCGACGGAGGCGATGTGGTGGGCGATGACGTCGTGCAGCTCGCGGGCAATGCGCAGGCGTTCGGCGTTGACCGCGCGCGCCGCGAGCTCTTCGGCCTGCGCGGCGATGCGCGCGGCCTGGACGAGCACCAGGGATTTGGCGTAGGAATTCGACCAGCTGGTCAGCCCCAGGAAGATCGCCCCGCCGAAGAAGAGCACGTTGATCAGGAAGCTGTACAGCGGCAAGGCCAGCTCTTCGGGGATCGAGCCCATCGGGTTTTCGACCAGCAGCTGGTTCGCGGCCGAATACAGGTCGCTGGTGAAGAAGGAGAGGACCAGCCACACCGCCATGCTCAGCAGCACCAGGGCCATCGCGGTCCACAGCCCGCGGCGGTTGCGGGCCCAAGCCACGGCCGTGTACAGGCCCAGGAAGTAGGCCAGCTGGGCGCAGAACTGCATGACGACGGTGGCCGTGGCGGGGGAGCTGCCGATCAGGAAGGCGGCCGAAGAGATGAGCATCATCGTGATCGGCCAGCGGCGGCGGAACATCAGCGGCAGGATCAGGGCCGCAAGCAAGGCGAAGGCCAGCGGGCGCTCGGCGCTCTTGCCCGTCTCGGTCAGCGAGAGCACCAGTTCCAGCATGAGCAGCGCCAGCAGGTAGAAGCCCAGCGCCACCGCGATATCGCGGCGCAACGCGGTTGCCGACGGTGCCGCGCGTTCCCAGTCGGCCGGCGGCAGCGAGGGGACCTGGCGGTGCAGCAGCTGCGAAAGGCGGTGCATAGTTCTTCCTGTTCGGTGCATTCGTTGCGGATGCGAGGGCTCTTCCGCACTGGACTTTACCCGCCGACCGGGCCCGGGTGAATGCGCCTTGGGGATTACGCCATTTGTCGCGGTGGGCGGCGGCGGGCTTGGCCACATAAGTTACTAAGCGGTAATGTGATCTCATGCACATGATTTTTCGCATCCTGCTGATGCTGCTCCAAGGCAAAAAAGCCCCGAGGCTGTCCATGCTCGACTCCGGAACCCTGTCCATGCGCGCGACGCTGACCGATATCGACTTCGCCGGGCATATCAACAACGGCATGTACTTCTCGATCTTCGATCTGGGCCGCTTCGATCTGATGTTCCGCTCCGGGGCCTGGGCGGTGCTGCGCAAGAACAAGTGGAGCCCGGTGGTGCAGGCCGAAACCATGACCTTCAGGAAGTCGGTGAAGCTCGGGGTGAAGTTCACCCAAGAGACCCGGGTGCTGGGCATGGATGAGCGCTGCATCTACTTCGAGCAGCGCATCGTGGTGGCCGGCGAAATCTATGCCCGCGGCTATATCGCCACGCGCATGACCTCGAAAACCGGGCCGGTGCCCAATGAGCGGATCCTTGCCGCGCTCGGGCTGAGCATGCCCGAAGACCGCGTGCTCCCCGAATGGGTCGCCCGCTGGCGTGCCGAAAGCGCCCTGCCCGGCGCGCGCAAGCCCGCTCCGCACTCCTGGATCGGCTAGGCGCCGCGGCGCGCGGCGTCCAGGAACCGGGCGATCAGCGCCGGGTCCTTGACTCCGCGAGCGGACTCGACCCCGGAGGAGACATCCGCGCCGCTGGCCGCGGACTCGGCGAGTGCCGCGGCCACATTCTCCGGGGACAAGCCGCCGGCCACCAGCCAGTTGCGCCCGGCCGCGAGGGTGCGCACCTTTGCGTAGTCCCAGCTTTCCCCGCTGCCGGGGACCGCGGCGTCGATCAGCAAGAAATCCTCTCCCCAGTCCTCGAATGCCTCGGGCTGCGCGTCCATGCGCACCGCGCGGATCACCCGGAATCCGGCCGCGCGCACCGCTTGCACCTCTGCGCGGCGCCGTTCCCCGTGCAGCTGGATCCAGCCGAGCCCGGCGGCGGAGGTGCGCGCGATGGCCGTTGCGGTGTCCTCATCGCGGAACACCGCCACGGTAGCCACCTGGCTGGGGACTTGCGCGGCGAGTGCTGCCGCCAGTTCCGGGGAGACCTGACGCGGCGAATTGGTCAGCACGAAGCCCAGCGCGTCCGCCCCATGCTCCAGCGCGATCGCCACGTCATGCTCCGTGGCCAGGCCGCAGATCTTCACAAACGGGCGGGAGCTCATCGAGTGGCCTCCGCGCTGGCCTGCGGGTCGCTCAGATGCGTGGGGGTGTAGCCGCCGGGCGCGTTGGCGCGGATCTCAAGCAGTTCGCGGGCGTGCTCCCAGAGCCGGGAGTCCTCCGCACTGACCGGCACCCAGGTTGGCACCGGCACCGCCGTGCCGGTGTCGTCGCGGGCGACCAGCACGGTCAGGCAGTAGGTGGTCAGCTCCATCTGGTTGGTTTTCGGATCCCCGGAGCGCACGTGCACCGCGATGTGCATGCCCTTGGAACCGGTATAGACCAGCCGGGCCTCGACCTCGACCAGATGGCCGATGAGTAGCGGGCGGTAGAAGCGCACGCCGCCGGAGAACACCGCGACGGTGTCCCGCCCGGCGTAGCGGCTGGCGCACAGGGCGGCCGCCTCGTCGATCCACTTCATCACGATGCCGCCGTGCACCTTGCCGCCCCAGTTCACGTCGGTGGGCGCGGCGAGGAAGCGCAGGGTCACCCGCGGCGCGGTGCCGGCGTCGGTATAGGACTGGTCGTTCATCGACTCGACGATGCGTTCGCGGATCTCGATGCGCGCCAACGCATTCTGCCGCAGCTGCAGCTCGCGCGGGGTGCCCGGGGTGAAGGAGGGCACTTCGGTCGGTTTGCCCCGCTCATCCACCGCCACGAAGATCACCAGGCAGGTGGAGGAGGTGACCGGGCGCAGCTCGCGCGGATCGGAGAAGGACACCTCGGTGCGGATATGCATGGAGCTGGTGCCGGTGTAGACCACCGAGGCGGTGACCTCCACCAGGTCCCCGGAATGGATCGGGTCCGCGAAGTGGATATTTCCCACGTAGGCGGTCACGCAGTAGCTGGCGGACCAGCCCACCGCCGCGGCGTAGGCGGCCTTGTCCACCCATTCGAGCACGGTGCCGGCGGCCACCGTTCCGGTGATCCCCACATCCGTGGGCGCTGCGAGGAAGCGAAGGGTCACCGAATGCGGCCGGCTGGCCGTTTGCAGAGCAGTCATTTGTCTAGTTTCCCCCGCGCGGGCGCCGGTTGCCAACCTATGACGCCGGGCTTTCGACTTAGGATGGAGGGGTGCGTAGGGTCTTTGGAATTTTTTCGGCATCCACCGCGGCGGTGGTCTGCCTCGGGTTGCTCTCGGCCATCGGTGCCATCGGGCTGGCGGTGCTCATCGGGCGCGCCATCGATTCGCTGCGCGCGGATCAGCCCTTGGACGTCGGCTGGTATGTGGCGGTGGGGTACGAACTGCTGCTGGTGGCCGCCGCGGCGCTGCTTACCCCGGTGCTCATCGCCCGCTCCGGGCGCAAGCTCGGAGCGCTGCAGCGCCACCAGCTGGTACGCCACTATTTGGCCATCGGCCCGTTGGCGGTGCGCCGGCTCGGCGAGGGCGAACTGGTCGATGCCGCCATGGACGCGGTCGATCGCTCGGTGCGCTTCCGCACCAGCTTCATGGGTCCGGCCATCTGCGCGGTGGCCACCCCGGTGCTGGTGCTGCTCGGCATCGTGTTTTTCATCGATCCGCTCAGCGCCCTGCTGCTGCTGCTGCCCACCATGCTGGTCCCGGTGCTGGTCATCGGCTTCCAAAGGCTTTTCCGCGGCTCATCGGGGGAATACCGCCGGGCCCAAGGGCTGCTCTCGGCCACCTTCCTCGACGGGTTGCGGGCGCTGACCATGCTCAAGCTCAACGGCGGGGCATCCTGGATGGGGCAGCGCATCGCGGTGGCCAGCGAAAGGGTGCGCCAGCAGGTGATGAAACTGCTGGCGCGGAACCAGCTGGTGCTGCTGGTGATCGACGCGAGCTTCGCGGTGCTGCTGCTGGCCACCGCCGCGCTGCTTGCCTGGTGGCGGGTGGGCAGCCTGGCGATCACCCCCGGGGAGGGGGCCGCCCTGGTGCTGCTCAGCTTCCTGATGCTCGCCCCGGTGAACTACGTGGGCAGCTTCTTCTACATCGGGATGACCGGCAAGGCGGCCGAGCAGAAAATTGAGAGCTTCATGGACACCGAGCGGCACCGTGCGGCGGCGAATCCGCTGCGCGTCGACCTGCGCGCCGACGCCTTGCAGCTGCTGGATCTCGGGACCGGATACGAGGGGCACCCCGCGGCGCTGGAGCAGCTGAACTTCAGTTTCCCCGCCGGCTCGAAGACCGCGGTGATCGGGGCCTCGGGCAGCGGCAAAACCACCTTGCTGCGCGTGCTGCAGGGGCAGCTGGAGACCACCGCCGGAATCATCCACGACGGGCACCAGGCTTTGGGCCCGGCCACGCTGCGCTCGAATACGGCGGTGGTGGAACAGGGCACAACGCTCTTCGGGATCAGCCTGCGCGAGAACCTGCTGCTTGCCGCGCCGCAGGCCAGCGACGAAAAGCTGCGCGCGATGCTGCGCCGCGCCGGGTTGGCGCCGTGGTTCGCGCAGCAGGAAGCGGGGCTGGACACGGTGCTTGGCGAGGGCGGCGCAACGCTGTCCGGGGGCCAGGCCCAACGCCTGGCCATCGCCCGCGCGCTGCTGGCCGAGCGGCCCATCCTGCTGCTCGACGAGCCGACCAGCTCGCTGGATGTGCAGACCGAAGCCGAGGTGCTGGACACCCTGCGCGAGGTGGCGGCGGGGCTCACGGTCATCACCGTGACCCACCGCTTGGGGCTGCTCGCCGACTACGACCAGGTGCTGGTCCTGGATCGGGGGCGGATCGTGCAAGCCGGGTCCCGGGAGGAACTGCTGGGCACCGAGGGGTACCTGAAAACGGCGATGGAGAATTTCGGCCAGCGCGTCGCAGCGCTGGGCAGCCAACGCGGGAACGGGGCGAAATGATGAAACCGCACGGCCAGCAGCCAAGCAGCCTCGCCAGCGCCCGGTGGCTGATCGCCCAAACCCGGGACCTGCTGCCGCCGGTGCTGCTTGCCTGCCTGCTCGCCTGCCTCACCCGACTGGTCGCCTTGGCCATCTATCTCTTTGCCGGGCTGGGGCTGGTGGCGGCCATCGGCCTTCAGCTGCCCGCCGGGCTGCCGCGGCTTCCCTTCGGCCTGCTGGTGGCGGCGATTATCTTCGCCGGCCTGTGCAAGGGAGGGCTGCGCTATGCCGAACAGTATGTGGGGCATAAGGTCGCCTTCCTGGCCCTGGCCAGGCTGCGTTCAACCATGTACGAGGCCTACCAGCGGCAGGCGCCCTTCGCGGCGGCCAGCAAGAATTCCGGGTCCATGCTGGCCAAGGCCACCCGCGATATCGACAAGGTGGAGGTATTCTTCGCGCATACCCTGCCGCCGGCCGCGGCAGCGCTGCTGGTCAGCGGCGCGGTGCTGGGCTGCGTCTACCAGGTCTTTGGCGGCACCGCGACGCTGATCCTCGCCGGCGGCTATCTGCTGGTCGGACTGCTGCTGCCGCTGCTCGGGGTCGGCGCGCTGCGCCAGGCGGCTGGCAGCGCCGCACAGGTGCGCGGCAGCCAGAACCGGATCATCATCGAATCCCTGGCGGGCATCGAAGTGCTGCACGCCTTCGGCGCCGGTGGGCGGATGCTCAAGCGCATGGATGAGGCCGGAACGGCGGATGCCCGGGAAGCCCACCGGGCCAGCTGGGTGACCGGGCTGCGCGCGGCGCTGAGCCAGATCATCATCTGGGGCAGCGCGCTGGCCCTGCTGCTCACCGATTCCGCCCAAGGCACGGCGGCCACGATCATCCTGGTGGTGATCGCGGTCCCTTCCTTCGAGCCGGTTCGCGCCGTGGACGGGTTCGTGCTGGGGCTGCAGGACTCCCTGGCGAGCGCTCGCCGATTGTTCGCCACCGCCAGCGCGCCACCGGCCGTGGCCGAGCCGAGCGAGGCGGGGGACCTGCCGGATACCGGGACGCTGAACGTCCAAGACCTCACCGTGCGGCACGGGCAGCGCGAAGTGGTGCAGCAGGTGGACTTCACGGTGGAAGCCGGGGAACTGGTGGCGCTGGTGGGCGCCTCGGGCTCCGGGAAATCCTCCATCGCCGCCGCGCTGGTCCGGGCGCTGCCGGCCGGCGGAAGGCTCAGCTTTGGCGGGGCGGCCCTGGATGCGCTACCGCTCCAGGCGCTGCGTTCGCGCATCGTGGTGGTCTCCCAGGAGGCGGTGATGGTCCGCGGCACGGTCCGCGAAAATCTGCTCTTGGGCACCACCGGAACTAGCGACGAGGAGCTCCGCGCGGTGCTTGAGGAGCTGGGCCTGGGCCCGTGGCTGGAGCAGCAGCCGCAGGGCCTGGACACCCGGCTGGCGGATCGTTCCACCAGGCTTTCCGGCGGCCAACGCCAGCGCTTGGCCCTGGCGCGCGCCCTGCTGCGGCACCCGGCGCTGCTGGTTATGGACGAATCGACCAGCGCACTGGATGCCGCGAGCGAAGCACTGGTGCTGAAGGCGATAAATGAGCGCCGCGGATACGGGATGGGGGTGCTGATGATCAGCCACCGCCTTTCCATCGTGCAAGAGGCCAGCGAGGTGCTGGTGCTGCGCGAGGGGCGGGTGGTCGAAACCGGTTCCCCTCAACAGCTGCTGGCCGATGGCACCAGCGAGTTCTACCAGATGGTGCTGCGCGAAAACGATCGGATCAATACCGGGGCCTAATCCCTGACAAGTCCCGGTGCAGGCAGTAGGGTCGAAAACATGATGCGAATAGTAGTGATTCTGTTCCTGTTCGTGCTCGCCGCCGGGTTTGTGCTCACGGCGCTGCTGGCGGGAACTTCCGGCAACTGGGTGTGGTGGATCCTGGTGGCGCTCACCGCGGTGCTGGTGGCCGTGGGGATCCGGGATATGACACAGAAACGGCATGCGATCCTGCGCAACTTCCCCATTCTGGGACATGCCCGCTACCTGTTCGAATTCATCCGCCCGGAGATCCAGCAGTACTTCATCGAGCGGAACACCGACGGCACGCCCTTTGACCGCGACACCCGCTCGATGATCTACGCCCGGGCCAAGGGCGCCGACAGCCACAAGGCTTTCGGCACCGAGCTGAAAGTGAACGAGGTCGGCCACGAATACCTGCTGCATTCAAGCGCGCCGGTGGCTCCGAGCAAGGAGCAGCACCGGGTGGAAATCGGTTCGAGCCAGTGCGCTCAGCCCTATGAGATGTCGCTGCTGAACATCTCCTCGATGAGCTTCGGGTCGCTCTCGGCCAACGCGGTGCTGGCGATGAACAAGGGCGCGGCCATGGGGGATTTTGTCCACGAGACCGGCGAGGGCGGGCTGACCAAATACCATCTGGAACACGGTGCGGACCTCTTCTGGGAGATCGGTTCGGGCTACTTCGGCTGCCGCACCCCCGAAGGCCGGTTCAACCCCGAGACCTTTGCGCAGAAGGCCAACCTCCCGCAGGTCAAGGGCATCACCATCAAGATGTCGCAGGGTGCAAAGCCCGGACTCGGCGGGGTGCTTCCGGCGGCGAAGGTGACCGCGGAAATCTCCGAGGCCCGCGAGGTGCCGATGGGCCAGGACTGCATTTCCCCGGCGAGCCACGCCGAATTCTCTACCCCGCGCGAACTGCTGGCCTTCGTTTCAAAGCTGCGCAAGCTCTCCGGCGGCAAACCGGTGGGAATCAAATTCTGCGTCGGTTCACGCACCGATGTGATGGCGATCTGCAAGGCCATGATCGAAACCGGGGTGCTGGTTGACTTCATCACCGTGGACGGTGCCGAAGGCGGCACCGGCGCCGCACCGCTGGAGTACGAAGACCATGTGGGGACACCCCTGACCGAGGGGCTGATGCTGGTCCACAACGTGTTGATGGGCGCCGGGCTGCGCCACGAAATCCGCTTGGCGGCGGCAGGGAAGATCGCCAACGGCTCGGATATCGTCAAGCGCCTGATCCAGGGCGCGGACTTCGCCTTTTCCGCCCGGCCGATGATGATGGCCACCGGCTGCATCCAGGCGCAGAAGTGCCATACGAACCACTGCCCGGTTGGCGTAGCGACGCAGAACAAGCGGCTCATGCGCGCCTTGGACGTCGAGGACAAGGGCCACCGGGTGTACAACTACCACCGGCTGACGGTCACCGAGGCGGGACAGATCATGGCGTCCATGGGCCTGCACGGTCCGGACCAGCTGAACACCCGGATGCTGCGGCGCCGGGTGAATCTCCAGTCGACCCGCTCCTACGCCTCGCTGTTCCACTGGCTGCAGCCCGGCGAGCTGCTGGAGAATCCTCCGGCCTCGTGGCGGGATGACTGGCAGGAGGCGGACGCGGATCACTTCGGCGAACACGCCCCGGTGCATTTCGGCCTCCCGAGCAGTGTGGCGCTGGCCCCGGCCCGCCGGCTCAGTGAACCCGGCGAAGCGGTGAAGGCCACGCGCGTGGAGCCGCGCGATTCGCAGAAGGTCCATCCGGTGCCCAGCGATGTCACCCGGCCCGAAGGCCAGCCAGGGTCCTGAACCGAAGCTACTCGCCCATGAGCGCCAGCAGCGCCGCGGCGTTGACCTCGCCCGGCGCTGCGGGTTGCCAGCTGGGATTCCGGTCCTTGTCGATGACCTGGGCGCGGATGCCTTCGGCCAGGTCGGGCTGGTGCATCAGGTGCGCCGCCAGGCGCAGCTCCCGGTCCAGGGCGCCGCGCAGGTTCTGCTCGGCGCGGGCCGCACGCACCGCATGGAACGCCGCGGCCACGCTCGTCGGGGAGTTCGCAGATATCATCTCGGCCGCGCGCCGCGCGCCGGGGTGGACCATGGACTGCAAACGCTCCAGGACCGCGTCCGGGCTCTCGGCGCCGAAGGCGTAATCGATCCAGCCCTGTTCGATTTCCAGCCGGCGGGATTCGGGAACCGCGTGGAGCACCTCGAAGGCCGCGGCGATCTCTGCGGCGCCCAGGCCGATCAGGTCATCGAGCTCATCAACTATGGACGCGGCGAGGGATTCGCTAATGACCGCGTCGGCGAAACCCAGGAAGACCGCGTCCGCGCCGCTGAAGGAAGTGGCCGTCATGGCGAAGTATTCGCCGAAGTGCCCCGGCGCGTTGGCCAGCAGGTGGCTTCCGCCAACATCCGGGGTGTAGCCGATGCGCGCTTCGGGCATGGCCAGCTTCGCGTCGGCGGTGACCAGACGCACCGGTGCGTGGCTGGCCAGGCCGATGCCGCCGCCCATGGTGATCCCGTGGGCCAGCGTAATCAGCGGCTTGGGGTAGACCGAAATCAAGTGGTCGGTGCGGAACTCCAGGGCGAGCAGTTCCAGGAAGTCCGCGTGCCGGCCACCGGTGATCGCGGCATGGAAGTCGGCGATATCTCCTCCGGCGCAGAACCCCCGCTCGCCGCGTCCGGTGAGCAAAACGAGCCCGATCTTCGGGTCCTCGGCCCACAGGTGCAGGACCCGGTGCAGCTCCTGGAGCATGGGCAAGGTCAAGGCGTTGAGTTTGCCCGGACGGTTCAGTTCAAGATGACCTACCGGTCCGTGCACGGACGCTACGACAAGTTCTTCCACGATCGCCCTTTCCGAGGCTGCCTACCGATGACCGCTTTCCAGCCTAGTCGGAAAGGATCTGCGTGAGCCGGTCCAAAACGAGGGCAACCTTGGGCTTCTTCGAATTCTCTGGCTTCAAGGCGAAAATCGAGCGGGCGAGCCGGATTTCCGGTGCGTCGACAATACGCAGGCCCGCGGGGGCCTGGGTCATGGCCAGATCCGGCACCAAGGCGGCGCCGAGGCCCGAGGAGACCAGATTCAGCGAAGCGTTAAAATCGTCGCAGTAGGCCGCAACCTGCGGGTGGATGTTGTACGAGGCGAAGAGCCGGGAGATCAAGGTGGCATCCGAGGTGCCCGGGTGGTGGAAGATCCACGGCCATTCGGCGAGCTGGTCCACGGTCAGCTGGGCGTCGTCTGCGATCGGCCACGAGGCGGGGATGACAACGCGGAACTGGTCATCGCCCAGCCAGGCGCGCTCCAGCGAGGCGGGCCAGCTCAGTCCGCCGGGTCCCACCTGGAAGATGAGCGCGAGATCCAGATCCCCGCCGTTGCCCAGGCCGGCGACGGTTTGCTGGGGTTCGCCGATCCACAGGCGCAGATTGATGCCCAGGGAGTTCCAGTCTTCGCTGGTCAATAGCTTGGGAAGTGCGTAGGTGGCCAGGGACGGGAAGATGCCGAGCTTGATCTCTTCACGGTCTGTGGAATCCGTGGAGATGGTTGCTACGTCGGCCATCAGGGCGTCGAGGTCGGTGAGCACGCGCTTGGCGTGGCGCACCATGCGCAGCGCCCCGGGCGTGGGGGTGATGGAGCGGGCACCACGCAGGAACAACGTGGTTCCGGTGCTGCGTTCTAAGGCGGTCATCTGTTGGGAGACGGCGCTGGCAGTGTAGCCCAGCCGGGTTGCGGCTGTGGCAAAGGAACGATGCGCCACCACTTCGAGCAGGGTGCGCAGATGAACTGGATTGATCACTTCTAAAGTCTAAACGCTGAAGCCTAAGGGATGCTTAGTCAGTGAGCTAGTCCTCATCTTCGTCGGCATTGGACTCTTCGGTGAATTCGTTATCCAGTTGCGCCTCGGTTTCCAGATCGTCATCGAGCAGGTAGGCGCGTGTAGCCAACGGGTCGATGTTCCGCATCGTTTCGGGCGAATCGCTGGAGCCCTCATAGGCTTGCGAATCGCGGCCGTCGTCGGGCTCGTAGATGTCGTTCCCGTATTCGGGTGCGAAGTCGGTTGGTTCAAAATCCTTGGTCATCACGTACTCCTCCACAGAATGCGAGGGACCCGACGAGAGCCGGGGTTATCCCTCATGACTTCTCGTAATCACAGCCTAGGCCGGGAAGGCGCACAAGGAAAGACTTGTATTTTCGCGCTTCTCAGTGATTGTGTTCGGCGTAGTGCTCCAGCAGCGGAGCGGCCCGGTAGGCCAGGTGGGTGTGGAGCGCGAAGGTGGTTTCGGATCGGGTGACACCCTTGATCCGCAGGATCTGCCGCAGCCCCGACTGCAACTGGTGGGTATCGGTGGCGATCAGCCGCACCCAGACATCTCCACGGCCGGAGGTTTCGTGGATTTCCAGCACGTTGGGAATCTGCCGCAGCGAGGTCACCACGGTATCGAGGTCGCGGTGCAGCACTTCCAAGGTGACGAAGGCCAGCACGTCGTAGCCGAGTTTTGCCAGGTCGAGGTCGCGGCCGCCTTCGCGCAGCACATCCGCGCGCTGCAGGCGCCGAAGACGTGACTGGGCGGTGTTGCGGGCCACGCCAACTTCGTCGGCGAGATCGGAGATTTGGATCCGCGGATCCCGGATCAACGCCAAGAGAATTTTCAGATCGACGTCATCCAAACGCACCATTTGCTCACTCCTAGGACCCGCGGGGGCCAAGTTTTTGACTATTTTGCTCAAACTCTAACAAGTTAAGAACCGAAGTGTCCTTGTTTGGCGGATATTTATGAGTGAACGATCTAGATCAGTAGACATTTTCTTACAGATCGCTCAACTAGCCGGTGGGGTAGCGAGCAACCCCACCGCTAAAAACTTTCTAGTGCAACAACCTGGCGACATCCTTTGGACCACCCGCCTTTTGGGAGACCCCATGTCGGTAATCAGCGAACTGCGCATGCAGCCGGTTCGAACCAGGCCACTGACCTGGAACCCGGGCACCACCACGCGGCTGAGCATCACCGTGCTGGTGAGCTTCACCTTGCTGGTGGGCGCGAATTTGGCAACGCCGCTCTATCCGCAGCTGCAGGCCGAACTCTCCCTGGGCGCCATGGGGACCACCATCGCCTTCGCCAGCTACGTCTGTTCGCTGATGTTCTTCCTGTCCATCGTGGGCCACTGGTCCGATCACATCGGCCGCCGGGCCGCGCTGGTGCTCGCCATCATCATCTCGCTGGTGGGCACGCTGAGCTTCGGTGCGGCTTCAGCCCTGTGGGAACTGTGCCTCGGGCGCGGCCTGCAGGGGGCCGGGGTGGCCCTGGCCACCGGGGCCAGCGCCGCGGCGCTGCGCGAGCTGCTGCCGCATAAGCCCGAATGGGCCTCGCGCTTCACCCTGCTGGCCTCCTCCGGAGGCGTGGCCTTCGGCCCCTTGCTCGGCGGCGTGCTGGCCTTGCTGCCCGGCGGACGGACAACGGTGTTCACCGTGCAAGCGGTGCTGCTGCTCGCAACACTCATTCCATTGGTCGCGCTGCAGGCGCGCCCGGCCATTGCCATGGCCGAGCGCGGGCAACGGCACCGCGCGCTGGCCCCGCGCCGGCTGGGGATCCCGCGCGAGGCGCGAACCAAATTCTGGATGGGTGCGCTGGTCGGATTCTTGAGCTTTGCCGTGTTCGGCTTCGCCTTGTCCTTGGCTCCGGGCTATTTCGCGCAGGTTTTCGAGCTGACCTCGCTGCCGATGATCGGACTGGTCGCGGGTCTTCCCTTGGGGATCTCGGCGCTCTCCCAGGTAGTGATCCGCGGCGGCCAGCGCCTGCTGCCGCTTGGCTTGCTGCTGCTGGCCGCCAGCACCATTGGCCTCGTGGTGGCCGCCGAGCTCGGTTCGCTCTGGCTGGCCATGCTGGCGCTGGCGCTGATCGGCCTGGGGCAGGGAATCGCGTTCCGAACCGCGTTCAGCGGCGCGGTTAATGCCGTGTCGGCTTCCTTGCACGCCCAGACCGTGTCGACCATCTACCTGGTGACCTACCTCGGCAGCGCGCTGCCGGTGATCGTCTTGGGTTGGGCGGTGGGGGTCTATGGCCAGGAACTGAGCATTCTGGTCTTCAGTGTGCTCTGCGCGCTGCTGGCGCTGCTCCTCACCGGGTGGTCCGTGGCCTCATTGGCGAAGGACCGCACCGCTCGGGCATAGCCCAGAATCGCTGAGTGCTTCCGTCTCTCCGCCCGGCCGCGCGGACCGCGCGGCTACCACGGGGGCGTTAAAACAGAAGCAATCCACCCCGGCGTCCGGCCAGGCACCGCTTTGGTGCGTGGCCGGTTCCTTTCGGGGCGGATCGCTGTGGCGCTAGGCCGACGACGAGATTGCCGGCCCGGTGCGCATCAGCCCGCGGTAACCAACCGGCAGGCCTGTGCGGTGAGGTTGACCGAATTCAACCGGTCCTCTTCGAGCAATGGGTGGTGCACGGTGATCAGCTCGTCCGCCTGGGCGGTTTCGGCGAAATCGGCAAGGTATTCGGCCACGTTATCCCCGGTTCCGATGGCGGTGAAGCGCATCATGTCCAGGATCTGTTCGGCCTGCGGGGTATCCATCACCATGTCGAGTTCGGCTTCGGTGAATTCCTTCTTTGCGTTGCGGCCCAAGAAGGACGCGACGCGGTGGCGTTCGGAGGCCACCTTGAGCTCGTGGGCGTGCTGCACGCTTTCGGCGGCAATCACTCCGACGCCGGCAATGACATATGGTTCGGCCAGCTGGGCCGACGGCTTGAACTGCTCGCGATAGGTCTTGACCGCCTGCTGCAAGGCCGCCGGAGCGAAATGCGAGGCGAAGGAATAGGGAAGGCCGAGCTGCGCGGCAAGCTGCGCGCCGAAGAGCGAGGAGCCCAGAATGTACAGCGGAACGTTGGTGCCCGCCCCCGGGATGGCTTGCACACCCGGGATGCGTGACTCGCCGGCGAGATAGGCCTGGAGCTCCAGCACATCGTGCGGGAAGGAGTCGGCGGACGAGGCGTCGCGCCGCAATGCGCGCAAGGTGGTCATATCGGTGCCCGGGGCGCGTCCCATTCCCAGGTCGATACGATCGCCGAAGATCTCGGCCAGGGTGCCGAATTGCTCGGCAATCACCAGCGGCGAATGGTTGGGGAGCATGATGCCGCCAGAACCCAAACGGATGCGTTCGGTGTGGTGGGCCACGTGGCTGATCAACAGGGAGGTCGCGCTGGAGGCGATGGTCGGCATGTTGTGGTGCTCGGCGTACCAAACACGTTCATAGCCGGTGCGCTCAGCAAGCTGAGCGAGGCGTACAGATGACTTGAAAGAGTCGGAAATGGTGCTATTAGGTGCAACCGGGGCAAGGTCCAGAATCGAAAGCTTCACGGTTAGTACAACCCACCGAGGTGCGGGACTATTCCGTGAAGCCCGATAAACGTGAAAACGGCGTCTTCCCGGATAATTCCGGGAAGACGCCGTTGACGCTAATGTCTAGGGGCTATTCGCCTAAGACGCTTTAGAGTCCGCGGATGTCCGCTGCCTGAAGACCCTTAGGGCCCTCAACTACTTCGAACTCAACCTTCTGGCCTTCTTCCAGGGTACGGAAGCCCTGGGTCTGGATGGCGGAGAAGTGAGCAAAGACGTCAGGATCTCCGCTGTCTGGAGCGATGAAGCCGAAGCCTTTTTCAGCATTAAACCACTTGACGATACCGGTTGCCATTATACTATTTGGTCCTTTCAGACGTTCCTCACCGATTTTTTGGTGAGCTTGGTTGTAATCCACGAGAGACGCTGAAACCGAAGTTCCCTCGTCCTACGAAGCAGCCAAGTCATTCACTTCACGTCTAGAAGGGGTTCGCGCCAACCATGCGGATCGACATTCACAAACTTCTAAAGGGTTCTTCGCGAATTACTTTGGAACTACACTGCCTAGCCTACGTCGAGATTCGCAACTTTTGAATAACTTTGACCTAATTAATCTAGATTTTCGGAAAGTGTCCCAAATCGTTTACCGAGTAGCGGGTTTGATGATTCGAGCCACCACGATTGCGGCGACCAGGGCCAGCACCGCCGCGATGCTCGAGGTGATGAGCACCCCGTGGTCAAAAGCGTGGGCCGCGGAGGCCAAAAGCGCCTGCGCCTGATCGGCGGGCAGCCCCTGCGCAATCTGGTGCGCGCCGCTCAGGGTTTCCACGGCCGCTTGGGTCGCCGCGGCGTCGAGCGCCTCCGGAACCTTGAGCTGCGCGGCATAGACGGTATTCAAAATGGTGCCGAGCACGGCCACCCCGAGCACCGCTCCGACCTCATAGGCGGTTTCCGAGATTGCCGAGGCCGCCCCCGACTTCGAGGCGGGCACCGCGGTGAGCACCATGTCATTGGACAGGGTCTCGGACATGCCCACCCCGATTCCCAGGACGCAGAAGGCCGCCATGAGCCAGAAGACATCTCCGGAAGAGCCGGCGAAAACGACCACCGCGTAGGCCACGGCCGAAAGCATCAGGCCGCCGACCATGATGGCCGGTGCGCCGAAGCGCGCGGCCAGCGGGACCGAGACGAGGCCGAAGACCATCGTCAAGACCAGGCCCGGGGTCATCAGCAGGCCGGCATCGAGCGGGCTGTGCCCGGCGATGAGCTGCAGATGCTGGGAAACGAAGTAGATGAAGCCCACCAGCGAGAAGACGCCGATCAGGTTCACCGTCAGCGCTCCGGAGAACGCGGCATTGGAAAACAGGCGCACGTCGATCATCGGGTTGGCGGCGGCCAGCTGCCGGCGCACGAAGCCCACCCCGCTGGCAACGGAGAGCGCTACGGCGCCAATGACCACGTACAGCGGCTCGGTGGTGAAGGACTTGATCGCGTAGACGAAGGGCAGCAAGGTGAAGATGACCAAAACGATGGACAGCGGATCGACTCGCCCGGGATTCGGGTCCTTGGATTCGGGCAGGAGCAGCAGGCCGCCGATGAGCAGCGGCAGCAGCATCGGAACTGCCAGCAGGAAGACCGAACCCCACCAGAAGTGCTCCAGAAGGAGTCCGCCGATGATGGGGCCGAGGACCGCTCCGCCGGAGAATGCACTGGCCCAGATGGCTACTGCGGTCCGGCGTTCTTTGGCGTCCGGGAAGATATTGCGGATCAAGGAGAGCGTGGCCGGCATCAGCATGGCACCGAAAATGCCGAGCAGGGCACGGGCGAGCACCAGCTGGAAAGCGTCGGTGGCGAAGGCCGCCAACGCGGAGATCAGCGCGAATCCCGTGGCACCGATCAGCAGCACCTTGCGTCGGCCAATCCGGTCACCCAGGAAGCCCATGGGGACCAGCAGTCCCGCGAGGATCAGTGGGTAGATGTCGATGATCCATAACAGTTGCGTACCGCTAGGCGATAGCGCACCCGAGATGGCGGGAACCGCGAATGACAGCACCGTATTGTCCACGGAGACGAGTAGTACCGGGAAAAGCAGTACGGTCAGAGCGGCCCAGCGGCGCGAACGACTCAGCGTGGAGGCGCGTTCGGTGATCTGTGAGCTCATGGGATTGGCCTTTGAAATTAGTGCGTAGGAAATTGGGGTGTGGTTTCACCCTCAAGAGTAACTGTACCGTCCGGTTGGTATAGTTACCATCGAATGTAAGGTTAAATCCGTCACCGTCTAAAATCCTAAGGAGATTCATGGCCCGTCCACCTGCGGCACGCACGAAGGTACTGGATGCTTATATCTCGCTGCTCTGCGAAGAAGGGGAACGCGCGGCAACCCTCGAAGCCGCCGCGACACGAGCAGGAGTTTCAAAAGGCGGACTGCTTTACCACTTTGCCTCGAAGGAAGCGCTCGCCGCCGGGGTGATCGAGTCCACCGAGGAGCACGTCCAATTGGATCTCGATCGGATGCACGAGGCCGCAGAGGGCGCCTCGGTTTATTACGTGCAGACCTCGGCGGAAGTCGACACCGAATTGGACCGCCATCTGGTCGCGGTGCAGCGCCTGGCGCAGGCTGGAGTCGGCAGCGCCGCGGCGATGCTCGAGGACGTGCACGCCCGGTGGCTGCAGCTAATCCTCGACGAAGTGGGGGACCCGGCGATCGCGCATCTGGTCATCCTGATTGGCGAGGGGCTCTATGCGCATCTGGCCATGCCCGGCTCCTGGTATCAAAGCAATTTTGAGGGTCGGCTCAAAGAATTACTAGAATTGGTCCCGCAACTCAAAAAGTTGAAAGAACTCAACGAATAATTCTGCAGGGATGTGTCACATGGCCGAAGACGGCACAAGGAACCGGCTCAAAGGCCGTATCGGGGCGCTGCTTGGCATCTTGCTGATGGCCCTGTCGCTGCGCGCGGCGGTAGTGTCCGTGCCGCCGCTGCTGGCCCGCATCCAAGAAGATATCGAGTTCACCGAATTCACCACCGGGCTGCTGGCCATGCTGGCACCGATCTCATTCGCCGTCTTAGGGCTGTTGACCCCGCGGCTGATTCGGCTCTGGGGCCTGGAGCGTACGCTGGTCATCGCGGTCGCGCTGGCCGTGGCCGGACAGCTGGCACGGCCATTGATGCCCAATGTCTATCCCTTCCTGGCCTTGTCCATTGTCACCCTGGCCGGTTACGGCATGGGCAACGTGGTGCTGCCGCCGTTGGTGAAAAAATACTTCCCGGACCGCATCGGCGTTGTCACCAGCGGATACGTCACGATGATCGCCATCGGCACCTGGCTGGCGCCGCAATTCTCGGTTCCCTTCGCCAATGTCGGCAGCTGGCAGACCTCGATCGGCTCGTGGGCCCTGTTGTCCGGGATCGTGCTGATCCCCTGGATGATGCAGCTGTTTGCGGACCGCCGCGTGGAGCGCCCGGAGGCGGCATTGCCGGCGGCCGGGGGACACGAGATCGCGCGGATCAACCCGTGGAAGTCCAAGGTCGCCTGGGGGCTGGCCATCTTCCTTGCCGGCAACTCAGCGCAGACCTATGTGTACTTCACCTGGCTGCCGCCGTACCTGTACGCCCAGGGCCTGGACGAGGCGGCCAGCGGAAATATGCTCGCGCTCTTCGCGATCCTCGGATTGCCGGTGGCACTGCTGGTCCCGCTGTGGGTTCCGCGCTTGAAGAACCCGATCATCGCGGTGGGCGTGTTCACCGCCTGCTGGATTACCGGCCACCTCGGAATCTATCTTTCCCCGACCCAGGGAACCTGGTTCTGGGTGTCGATGGCGGGCCTGGGCCAGGGCACCTTCGCCATTGCGCTGTTGATGATGAATCTGCGCTCGCGCACCACCTACGGTTCGGGCGTGCTTTCGGGCTTCGCCCAGGGCCTGGGCTATGCCGGTGCCGCCATCGTTCCGATGCTCTTCGGCGTCGTGCAGCAGGCCAGCGGATCCTGGGGCGTGGCCTTCTCGATGCTCGGGGTGTGCATCGTGGTGATGCTGCTCGGCGCGGTGATCATCAATCCATCGCGCACCATCGAGGACAGCGCGCCGGGTGCCGAAAACGAGGGCAAGCTCGAACGCGTGGACTAGGCGGAACTAGAAATGCCGTTGCGGTCCGTTCTCCGGTGGGGATCCCGGGGTAGGCCGGTGCCAGTGTCCGGCCGCCAGCGGGATGCGCCAGCCGAACTTCAGCGAGGCCAGCCGCGTGGCAAAGGTGAGCGCCGCGATGCCCACGCCGACCATGGGGTTGAAGAGCTCAAAGCTCCAGCACACCGCGGTGAGGATGCCGCCGATCATCGCCGGGATCGCATAGATGTCCCGCGGGTTGAACAAATCCGGGGTGACATTGGAAATGACATCACGCATCAGCCCGCCGCCCACCCCGGTAATCATCCCTAGCAGCACCGCGGTGACCGGATTAAAATCGTGCTGCAGGGCCTTGAGCGTGCCGGTCATGCAGAACAAGCCCAGTCCCGCGGCATCGAAGACCAGCACCAGGCGGTGAAGTTTTTGGATGGCGGGAGTAAAGCCATAAACGAGCAACGCGGCCAGCACCGGCGGCAGGAAATAAATGGGATGCCCGAAGGTGGCCGGGGATTCGTTCAGGATCAGGTCGCGCACCACACCGCCGCCCAGACCGGTGACGCCGCCGAGGAATACCGAACCGAGCATGTCAAAACCGCGGCGGGCGGCCATCAGCGAGCCGGCGACGGCGAAAAAGAAAATGCCAACGAGTTCGATGACAATGAGCATGAAGTGGCCCTCAGCGAGTTGGAGTGGAAGCAGATGCAGAGCTCATTATTCTCCGAGTTCCTGCGCGCGAATAATCGTGGAAAGTTTTACTAAGGTATTCAGGTTGCGCGTGGTGATAATCCGCTGGCGCGCCTGCGCGGTGACAAGCTTCGAAACCGGGGTTTCAAGGCTTTGGCCCTTTGGGCTGATCCAGCACAAGCTCCTGGCGCGCACCGCCACCACCGTAGCATCGGCGAGCGGGGCCGCCGCGGCATATAGTTCCTGGGCATCGCGCTCACTGGCGCACAGGGTCAGGTAGCGGTGGAACTCGGCAGCTGCTTCGGGCACCGGCACCGGGAAGTCGGCGGCGAGTTCGTGGACTTCGGCGGCGCTGAAAGCCAGCGCCGGAATGGGGCGGCCGTAGTAGTCGGCCAGCAATTGCTCGCAGTGCGCACGCAGCTCGGGCGCCGCGCCGTGCGGCGCGTCGAGGATAGCATTGCCGCTGGCGAGCACGGTTTTAACCGGGCCGTAGCCGGCCTCGCCGAGCAGTGTGGCGAGATCTTTCATCAAAACTTTGACCCCGCCGACGTTAACCCCGCGCAAGAACAATACGAACTTTGCCATGGCACCATCCAAGCTCACCGAGTTAGCGCTTGTCGAGGGTCGTTCTTGGCCCGAAATATGACTAGGATCGAACACATGCTTCAGCACATGCCCTTTGGTTCCTGGCCCTCGACCATCTCAGCTGCGCAAGTAGCGGCTGGCACTAAACCGCTCGGCGGAGCCTGCTTCTTCGGAGACAAGCTGATCGTGCAGGAAGGCCTGCCCGCGGAGGGCGGACGGGTGACCCTTGTCGAGTATGGGCGCAGCGCTGCCGCGGCGGGGCGTCAGCTGATCGCGGCGCCGTACAACGTGCGCTCGCGGGTGCATGAGTACGGGGGTGCCAGCTGGCTGCTGCTCGAAGGGGCGGTCCCCGCGGTGGTCTTTGCAAACTTCGAAGACCAGCGCGTCTACCTGAAGGTGCTGGCCAATGAAGAGCCGGTGGCGCTGACCCCGCCAAGCATGATCGACGGCGATCCGGCACTGCGCTTCGCAGAATTCGTTCCGGGGCCGGCGGGCCAGGTGCTGGCAATTATGGAAGACCTGCGGGCCGAACCGGTGCGCCATATCGTGGAAATCCCGCTGGACGGCAGCGCCAGCGAAGATCTGGCGGCCATTCGACTGCTCAGCGCCCCGGAGCGGTTTGTCGCCGGGCCGCGGCTGAGCCCGGATGCCACGCATCTGACGTGGATCAGCTGGGAACACCCGGATATGCCCTGGGATGCGACCGAACTCCACCTCGCCGAATACACCGAGCAGGGAACCTTACAGGGCTCGGTGATCGCCGGAGGCCCGGAGATCTCGGTCATGCAGCCCGAATGGACCGACGATGACCGGCTGACCTTCATCTCGGATGCCTCGGGATGGTGGAATCCCTACACCTACCAGCTCAGTTCCGGGCGCACCGTGCGTCTGGTTGACCGTGCCGCAGAGTTCGCAGGTCCGCTGTGGCAGGTAGGCACCGGATGGTATCTGAACGAAAATCAGCAGACGCTGTTGTGTTCCTACGGAACGGGCACGACCAAGCTGGCACGGGTGCATACGATTACCGGGGGACTGGAAGACCTCGCCTTGCCCTTCACCCGGGTGCGTCCGCTGGCGTTGCAAGATGGGTGGCTGTTGGCCGGCACCTCTTCGCTGACCCAAGGCGAAGAGATCTCCTTGATCAACGTGGAGACCCTGGAGCACCGGTCGGTGACCCGGTCGATCGCCGAGCTGCCAGAGCCCGCCATGCTTCCGGAAGTCGAAGAATTTGAATGCGCCAACGCGGCCGGCCAGGCGGTCCACGCGCTGCTCTACAAGCCCCGCCAAGAAGGCTTTGCGGGAGCAGAAGGGGAACTGCCCCCGTATGTCACCTTCGTGCACGGCGGGCCAACCAGCCAAGCGGTCGCAACGCTGAGCGCCACCGTTGCCTACTACACCTCGCGGGGCATCGGTGTGGTGGACGTGAACTATGGTGGCTCCACCGGTTATGGCCGGGATTATCGAAACCGGCTCCGTGGCGCGTGGGGTGTGGTCGACGTGGCGGACACCGTGGCGGTGATCAAGGCGCTCATCGCCCGGGGACTTGCCGATCCGGCAAGGATCGGCATCGAAGGAGGCAGCGCCGGCGGCTGGACGGTGCTGTGCGCGCTGACCTTCTCCGAGGTCTTCACCGCCGGCATCAGCCGGTACGGCGTCTCGGACCTGGTGGGATTGGTGCAGGATACCCACGACTTCGAATCCCAGTACATGTTCTCCTTGGTCGGTCCCTACCCGGAAGCGGCAGAGCTGTACGAAAAGCGGGCGCCTATCAACCATGTGGAGAAGATTTCCTGCCCGGTGCTGCTCCTCCAGGGCGATGAGGACAAGGTGGTCCCGCCGGCTCAATCACAGGTGGTGGCCGACGCGTTGGCCAAGCGGGGGATTCCGCATGCTTACATCCTGTTTGCCGGAGAACAGCATGGCTTTCGCAAGTCGGCAAATATCATCAAGGCGCTAGAAAGCTCGCTGTCGTTCTATGCACAGATCTTCGACTTCGCGGTGGACGTGCCAGCGATCGAGCTGACTTAGTCTTCGGGTCCCTGCCAGGAGGTGCGCAAGCGATCAATTTCGCGGCGGTCCTTCTTGGTGGGGCGCCCGGTACCCCGGTCGCGGATCGGAACCTGCGGGATGACGACCTTCTCGCGGGGCGGGGTGTGGTCCAGATAGCATTTGACGGCTACTGGCGCGCCGACGCGCTTAGAAATGAGCCCGGTGACCTCAAGGTCCCGGTCCCAGCCGTCCTTGCGGACCCGGATGCGGTCCCCGGGAACGACGATCTGCGATGCCTTGACCGGATCCCCATTGAGCCGAACATGACCGGCGCGGCAGGCGCTGGTTGCCGCCGAGCGAGTCTTGTACATGCGCACCGCCCAGAGCCAGGCGTCAAGACGGACCTTGCCGCCGGTGGGAATTTCGACCATAGGTCAAAAGTCTAGATCACCGTGGGGTTAGTTGTTGTTTGCGTTGGCATCATCGCAGGCCTGCACCAGGCGATCTTGCAGTGCTTGCGGCGCCTGGTCTCCCGAACTTGCCAGTTCCTTGAGCACATCGACTATTGGCTGCGGCAAACCGCCGCCTTCAACCGAACCGATGATGGAACTGAGCACGCGCAGTTCTCCGGCATCTATGCTGCCATCCTGGATCGGCGCACAGGCCTGGCGGACCATCTCCGTGGCGGCAGCGTCGGTGAGCTGCGTGGCAGCCGACGTGGCGGTGTCTTCCAGCACGGAACAACCAGCGGTCACCATGATGAGCGACGATACTGCGAGTATCGCGGCTGACTTTCGAATTGCTACATTCCCCATAGCTAGCAAGTCTAGCGTCCAAGTTTTAGGATCTGCTGGGTGTGAACCGAGTTGATCATCTGAAGATTAAGCTCTTTGGGGCACAATGGTTCGGTGAGTAGCACAGAGCAGAAGATCATTGAACAGCTGGCAGCCGAACTATCTGGAGACTCCAAAGTCGCGGTCTGGCAGGTTAATGCGGCCGTGGAACTTTTGGACTCGGGGTCAACGGTTCCATTTATTGCAAGGTACCGAAAAGAAGTCACCGGGATGCTCTCGGACACGCAGCTGCGTTTGCTCGAAGAACGCCTGCGGTACTTGCGAGAACTCGAAGAACGCCGCGTCACGGTCCGCGAAGCCATCAGCGAAGCCGGAAAACTAACCGATCAGCTTGACGCCGCGATTTCGGCGGCTGCCACCAAGGCCGAGCTGGAAGACATCTACCTTCCGTTCAAGTCCAAGCGGCGGACCAAGGCGCAGATAGCTCGTGAAGCTGGGCTGGAACCGTTGGCGGATTTGCTGCTTGGCGATCGGAGCACCGATCCGCAGGTGGCCGCGGCCGCTTACCTCAACGTCGAAGCCGGCTTCGGCACCGAGCTGGATGTGCTTTCCGGTGCCCGTTCGATCGTGACCGAGCGGGTTTCCCAGGATGTCGCCTTGGCTTCCGAGCTTCGCGAGCGGCTGTGGAAGTCGGGCAAGATCGGGGCCAGCGCCGCGGCCGCCGCTACTGCTGAGGCGCAAGGTAAATACAAGGACTACCTCGACTATGTGGCGAACCTGGATTCGCTGCCTTCGCACCGAGTGCTGGCCTTGCTGCGCGGCGAACGCGACGGAGCGCTGAAACTGCAGTTCGCCGAGGCGGATCCGCGCGATGAGCAAGCGCTCGCCGCGGCCCGCACCGGCTACGAAAACGCCATCGCTTCCTCCCTCGGAATTTCCACCAGCCCCGATGCACCGGCCGCTAGTTGGCTGGCGCAGACCGTTCGTCTGGCATGGAAGGCCCGGCTGCTCACGCGATTTGAATCCGATCTGCGCGCTCGCCTCTTCGAAGCGGCCGAGGATGAATCGGTGAAGATTTTCGCGGCCAACCTGCGCGATGTGCTGCTGGCCGCGCCGGCGGGAAGCAAGGCGGTGCTCGGCCTCGACCCGGGTCTGCGCACCGGGGTGAAGGTCGCGGTAGTCGATCTCACCGGAAAGGTCGTAGATATAGCCACCATCTACCCGCATGCCCCGGCTAATCGGTGGGACGAGTCGGTGAAGACGCTGACCAAGTTGGCGCAGAAGCACGGTACCTCGCTGATTGCCGTGGGCAACGGCACCGCGGGACGCGAAACCGATCGCCTGGCCGCAGAGGTCATCAAGGCACTGGGCGGCAAGGACCTGTCCAAGGTCATCGTGTCCGAGGCCGGAGCGTCCGTCTACTCTGCCTCAGAACTTGCCAGCCAGGAACTACCGGACCTGGACGTGTCGATCCGCGGCGCGGTGTCCATTGCCCGGCGCCTGCAGGATCCCTTGGCCGAGCTGGTCAAGATCGATCCGAAGTCCATCGGCGTGGGCCAGTATCAGCACGATGTGGGGGCCACGAAACTGGACCGTGCCTTGGACGCTGTCGTGGAGGACTGCGTGAATGCGGTCGGCGTGGACGTAAATACCGCGTCCCCGGCGCTGCTTTCCCGCGTGGCGGGTGTGGGTCCCTTGCTCAGCCGGAATATCGTCGATCACCGCAACGCCAATGGGGCTTTTGCCACGCGCAAGGAGCTGCTGAAGGTGCCGCGTCTGGGCGCCAAGGCCTTCGAGCAATGCGCCGGCTTCTTGCGTATCACCGGTGGCAAGGAACGCCTGGATGCCTCCTCGGTACATCCCGAAGCGTACGCGCTGGCCAATAAGCTGCAGCAGGCTGCCGAAAGCCAGGGACGGCGTTTAGAAGAGCTGAACCCCGCCGACTTCACCACCGAGCAGTTCGGCGAGCCGACGATACGGGATGTCATTGCAGAACTTCGCCGTCCGGCGCGTGACCCCCGCGGCGAATTCGTTACGGCCGCATTGCGTGAAGGCGTGGAAACACTTTCCGACGTCAAGCCGGGGATGATCATGGAGGGCACCGTGTCCAACGTGGCAGCCTTCGGCGCGTTCGTAGATTTGGGCGTGCACCAGGACGGACTGATCCATGTCTCGGCGATGAGCAACAAGTTCATCTCCGATCCGCGCGAAGTAGTCAGCTCGGGACAGATCGTCAAGGTGAAGGTCCTCGAAGTCGATGCGACGCGCAAGCGCATTTCGCTCACCTTGCGTTTGGACGACGAGCTGCCGGGCGAGAAAACGACGCCAGAACAGACAAGGCCGCGCGGTCAGGGTGGGCCCCGGTCCAACGGCGGGCCAAGCAAGCGGGGCGAGCGTGACCAGGAGGGGAATCGGAAGGCGGCGCCGGCAGCCAGCGCCAATACGGCCATGGCCGAAGCGCTGCGCCGCGCAGGGCTGGGGAAATAGGTAGGACCCAGGTGGTTGTTGCCCTTGCCTTTGTTAGCATCGGCTCAATTAACTACTGGTCAACGCTAAAGTATGCGCTAATTACCCTCGTGATAAGTGTGTCCGAACTTCGGTGACAAGCAGGAAAATGAGTCGTAGTCTGTAGACATGGAACTTACAGGAAAACTGGCAGAGGCCTTCAACACTCAGTTAACTCTCGAATTGACAGCTGCGACCGTTTACCGTCAGCTGGCAGTGGAAATGGACGTTATGAGCCTTTCCGGCATTGCCGGTTGGTTCCGTGCGCAGGCGGCCGAAGAAGTAGTGCATGCGGAGAAGTTCATGACTCACATGACCGACCGTGATGCCCGCCCAAAGATCGGCGAACAGCCGGCACCGGTGATGAACGTCAAGACCGTTGTCGACGCTTTCACCGTTTCGCTGTCCCACGAGCGCAAGGTTTCCGAAGCAATCCGGGAACTCTACCGACTGGCACAGACCGAGGGCGACATCGATTCGATCCCGATGCTGAACTGGTTCATCGAGGAACAGGTCGAAGAAGAGGCCACCGTTTCCGAGATTCTGGACCGGCTCAAGCTCGTCGGAGACGACGGCAGCGGCATTCTGCGACTGGACCGTGAGCTCGGGGCACGTACGTCGGCCGGCGAATAAAACTTCAGGAAGATAAAAACTCTTCAAACATGAAATAAACTTAGGGAATCAGCTAATTGCTGGTTCTCTAAGTTTTTCTATATCGAGGTGGTTGTGAACCAATTGGGTTATCCGCATCCTTCGGCTCGGACGTCGTCACCGACGCATACGCACCGCACGACGGCAGAGCTGAAACTACGTAAGGGTGCCGGGCGACACTACCTTGTGCAGAGCAATCTGAGCTCGGGAACGGAACTTGCGCTCGTTGAAGTGCGCGGCTCCTGGGCGCATGTTTACGTTCACCGAATCTATGGGTGGCTGCCGAATATCTATCTTGAACCGATTCCGGCGGCCATTGAGGAAAACGTTGAAGGCAATCCTGAAGTAGATAGCGGTTCGCGGGTGCTTTCGCGCTATTCGCTGATCGAGGCAACGCACCTCACCACCGCGACTCTCAATCTGCGCCAGGGCAGCGGCACGGGATATCCGGTACTCAAAGTCGTCGAACAGGCGAGCAAGGTGCGGATGGTGCTGCAACAGGGACTGTGGTCGCAAATCCAGTTTGGCCAACTGCTGGGCTGGGTCCCGAGCATGTATCTGCAGACCTTGCCGTCGCGTCCGGCCAAGGGCGGGCTCATCGCGGTTCCCAACCAACGGGCTCTGACGACCATTCAACTCAATGCCCGACGCGGACCTGGAGACCACCACTCTTTGGCGCGCATTTTGCAGGCCGACACCGCCGTGGTGATCGTGGCCCGCCAGGGTGCCTGGCGGCAGATCGACCGCGACGGTGAAGAAATGTGGATTCCAGCCAGCCAACTGCGGACCGTCTACTAAGCGGTCAGCAGATCCGCTGAGGTAATGAGCCCTGTCTCTGCTGCGATGACTGCCAGCTGAACTCGGTTCGAAACGCCGAACTCGTCCATGATCCGGGCCAAATGCAATTTCACCGACCCTTCGCTGATGTGCGTTGATCGCGAAATCTGGATGTTCGTCATACCTGACGCGACACCACGCACGAGTTGCCTGTCGCGATCACTCATTTTGTCAATGATTGCTTGATTCTGGGATCGCCTGGCGAATCGCAGCGGCTTCTCCCAACCTTCGGAGGGCTGGGCAAATAGTTGATAGCCGGCGGCGACCATGCGAAGCGCGCTGGGCAGCTCGGCGCTAATCGAATTCTTCGAAATCAGTCCGGAACTACCCGACTCGTAGGCCTTCGCGAGTTCCGCGCGCCCGTATGAATTGGCGAGCAGCACGACCTTCGTCGATGGTGCTTGGGACGTAATATCCTGGATGGCGAGATGGATATCGGTGCCGCTAAGTGAGTACTCAAGAATCACGATGTGCGGGGTAAAGCTCACGGCATTTTGCACTGCTTCATGCATCGAGTCCGAGATTTTCTCGATCGTAATGTCATTGGCCGATGCTAAAACAGCGGAAATCCCTGCGCGCGAAAAATGATCGCTATCGGCCAAATGGACTCGAATAGGGGGCAAGGGGCATCATCCTTATTCAGAAAATACTCAGGTTGAGGTGCAACAGATCGCCCCTTCATGTCCCCACATGAGTTCATCCATTGCTTGTAGTGTAATCCTATAGCCATGTGGCTAAAAAAACACTCCGACAGTCGGCTGTTAAGTCTCAAATCAGACACGGTTTTCACAATGGACCTCCACCTAAGCGGTGTCAATACCTAATTTTGATGAATTTCAATTGAAGTGTATATGTCAGCTACCGACGGGTAACCCATATCAGCTAGATTTTTTAGCCAAGTGGCCAAGATTAATAACCTGAATTAGCAAAGAATTAGCTGAAAGAAACCTGAGAGTGGAGGGTTGCTCGGCATAGGGTCAAAGTTGGGTCACTTTTGCAGAAGTGCACTCGAAACATTCCGATTGAACGATTTGGCTTCTGATCCGACAGGAGAAATGAAGCATCGCAACTTGAGGACCAATTGGGGCTCGCTGCACATCGGGCATCAGTGAAAGACTTTGTGGGAGGACACGAGTTTTGAAAGATACCAACAAGAAGCCGCGTTTCCGGCGCACGGCCACTTCTGGCCTAGCGTTTGGAACAACGACGGCTGTATTCGCTGCTTCGGCAGTACTTTGCGCAGCGCCGGCTAGTGCCTTCAGCGCTGACGATCCTTCGCAAGCTCAAGCTCATATTATTGACCTTGACTTGTCGACCTTAGACCTTGTGGGTTCGGGCTTCACTCAGCAGAGTTTCCCGGATGACGGCAATCCAGGTGCCGATCAGGGGCAGCTGGATATCGGCCTGCTTTCCGATGAGACGATTGATTTAGGTTCAGGCGTCCAGCTTCCGCTCTTGAAGAATGCGGAAGGCGTGGGCCTCATCGATCTGGGCGAACTGGGTGGATTGAGCAGTTACAGCCTTGCTGATACTGAGGTTCATGCTCGCGCGTCCTCTGGTGCAATTACCGACGGCGGCGCGATCGCAGTATCCCCGAACGCCGGTGTTGGAAACGACCCAGCGTACATCGACCTGGCTGCACTGTTCGACCAGGCTGGAGTTGATGGACTGACCGATCAGATCCTTGACGCTGCTCGTATCGAACTTGGTGCGCTGGCTTCGGAAGCCGAAAGCACCAACGACGTGGTTACTAGTGATTACGTCATCGCGGGAGCCGAGCTGGAACTGAGCAGCCCTCTGGTGGGTACGCTTGGCACCACGTTGGGTGACGTATTCCAGACTGCCGTAGACCCGGTGAGCGGGCTTGTTTCCACAGGCGGTGCGCTGGATTCGCTGCTGAATCAGATCGAAACTACCGCGAATGCGATTCCGCTGGTCAACGTTAACAGTGCTCAGGTAACGATCGACGGGCTGGACACCGTTGGCCAGACTGTTGTTGACGAGCTAATCGCAACACCTATCGCGAACGATAGCGGTTCGATTTCTATCGATCTCGGAACCGGCGATGTTCACGTCGACCTGGCTAAGCTGATTGAAGAAAGCGGCCAGGATCTGAATAATTTCGATCCGAACACGCCGCTGATTGGTGAAGATGTAGCGAATGCTATCGCCAATGGAATCACCGAATCACTGTCGGGAATTACCACCAAGGCAACTTCCATCATCGAGTCGGTCTTGAATGACTTGAACGTGAAGGTCGAACTGAACATAACCGCAGGTGTATTCCCTCTTACGGCTACTGGCGGTGTACTGATCGAAGGAACGCTGGCCCAGTTCGCTGGAACCGAAGCGCCTGCACCGACGGCAGAAACTGAGCTTGATCTGCTTGGAATTATTGATATCGGCGACCTGCTGAACCCAATTACTGCTGCTGTTGCAGATGGTATTACCACTACCACTGGCCCATTGGTACAGGGCGTGCTAGATAACGTCGGCAATGGTCTTGGCGAGGTTGTAGACCCAGCTGTAGGCCTAATTGCCGGTCAGCTGGAGCCAGTTCTGCGTGGGGTGCTTGACCGCGTAGTAACCATCACGATCAACGAGCAGCCGACCGAAGATCCGCTGCTCACCGATGGCGACTTGGGTGCTGACAGCTTTACCGTCCGTGCACTGTCCGTAACTGTGCTGCCAGACGTTGCTGCAGGTGGCCTTGCCAACCTGTCGCTGGCGTCTTCAACCGTACAGTCTGCTGCTGAAGAAGCAGTTGTCGCACCAGTCGATATCCTGACTCCGACCGAGGGCGAAGAAATTCCTGTTGGCCCCGTTGATGTAACGGGTACCGGCGAGCCTGGTACCGAAGTAACTGTCTCGATCCCGGGACAGGATGATCAGGTGACCACTGTTGGCGAAGACGGAACCTGGACTGTTACGTTCCCTGACGTGCCTGCTGGGAACCACACAGCTACTGCAACGGATGAGAACGAATCAACTGACGAAGTGAACTTCGTTGTTGTTGAAGATGTCGATGCTGATGCAGCCGCTGACGCTGTCGATGCTGATGCAGCCGCTGACGCTGTCGATGCT